>JALYJX010000019.1 GCA_030775065.1 Gemmatimonadota bacterium
CGAACCAGCTTGTCTCTCCCGCGTTCGCAAAGTGGTAAGTGCCGGCGCAGTCTCGGTTCTTCGCCAGCGCGTCCGCGGCAACGAGCAAGGCCTCAGCAAGATCGGCGGCGGATGTCGGTCGCCCGAACTGGTCGCTCACAACGCGCAGCTCGTCCCGCTCGCCGGCGAGCCTGACAATCGTCTTTACGAAGTTATGACCTCGATGGCTGAACACCCACGACGTTCGAACGATGATATGATCAGGTGTCTCTTCGCGTACCGCAGTCTCTCCGGCGAGCTTTGTTCTGCCATAGACACCAAGCGGGTGAGTGTCCTCCTCGGGCTTGTAAGGGCGTTGGCCCTCGCCTCCGAAAACGTAGTCCGTCGAGATGTGAATCATTGGGACTCCCGCACTCTCCGCGGCGCGTGCGAGGTTACGTGCACCCTCCGTATTCACCGCAACAGCGGCCGTCGGTTCTGACTCGGCCCGGTCTACTGCAGTGTAGGCCGCGCAATTGACAATCATGTCGGGCCGGCATGATCGGGCCGCTGACTGGACGGCTGCAGCATCGGTGATGTCGAGCTGGTCGCGCGAAAACGGGAAAACGATGCAGTCGAAACGGGGTGCACGGTCGCTAATTTCGGTCCCGGTCATGCCAGTCGCTCCCGCGACCATCAGACGCCTCATCTACACGACCGGCAAGTCATCGCGGTCACTCGAGAGCGGTGCGTAGGCTGCGTCCTTCGGAGAAAGGAGCGGGTTGTGAATCGGCCAGACTATCCCGATGAGAGGATCATTCCAGGGGATGCCTCGATCGTCTGCCGGCTCATAAGGAACCGTGCATTTGTAGATGACATCAGCGACGTCCGACAGAACGCAAAACCCGTGGGCGAAGCCTTCAGGGATCCAGAGAGAAGCAAGACTCTGGTCGTCCACGGCGACTCCGAACCATTTTGCGAAAGTCGGTGACCCACGGCGAATATCTACGGCAACATCGAAGATCTTTCCGCGCGTGACGTGAATAAGCTTGCCCTGCGGATGGTCGAGCTGGTAGTGAAGTCCGCGCAGGACATTCTGCGACGACCTGCTGTGATTGTCCTGCGCGAAATGCTGCGGCACCGGCGTGCCGGCGAGGCGGCGCGCGCTGAAGGTTTCAAGAAAGAAGCCGCGGTCATCACGAAAGATCTGCGGCTCGACCACCAGCACGCCAGGAAGTGGAGTCTCACGAACCTTCACCTGACCGGCCTCGGACCATCGAGCAGCGACCTGAGATACGCAGCATAGGCGCTCGATCCCAGATCGTCGGCCAGCTTCACGAGCCCATCGTCGTCGATGAACCTCATTCGGTACGCCGCCTCTTCCGGCGACCCGATCTTGAGGCCCTGTCTCTCCTCCACGACGGCAACGAAGTTCGACGCCGCCAGCAGCGCGTCGTGGGTGCCGGTGTCGAGCCACGCGACGCCGCGGCCAAGCGTCTCCACGTTGAGCGTCCCGTGCTCCAGGTATTTTCGGTTCAGATCCGTTATCTCGAGCTCCCCTCGGGTAGAGACCTCCAGCCGGCGCGCCATCTCGACTACCGAGTTGTCATAGAAATAGAGGCCGACAACTGCGTAGGATGATTTTGGCAGCTGCGGCTTCTCTTCGATGCTGATCGCCAGGCCGTCGCGGCCGAACTCGACTACGCCGTACCGCTCCGGATCCTTTACGTGATACGCGAAGATGGTCGCTCCCGAAGATGCGGCCGCGGCCCTTTGAAGCTGTTCAGGCATCCCTTGTCCAAAGAAGATGTTGTCGCCCAGTATCAGTGCTGCACTGTCGTCGCCGATGAATTCCGCGCCGATGATGAATGCCTGTGCGAGTCCCTCGGGGCGCTCCTGCGCCGCGTACGAGAGCCCGATCCCGAACTGCCGCCCGTCTCCAAGCAGCTCACCGAAGCGCGGCAGGTCCGATGGAGTGCTGATCACGAGAATCTCGCGAATTCCGGCCAGCATCAGCGTTGTTAGCGGATAATAGATCATCGGCTTGTCGAATACGGGGATCAGCTGCTTCGACAAAACGCGAGTCGACGGCCAGAGACGAGTACCAGACCCACCGGCGAGAATGATTCCCTTGCGTGTCATGCGATGATTGTTATGTGACTTGGGCCGGCATTACCGCACGTTGTAGCGAACGCCGACCAGTGCATTGATGTTTGCGGCATCAGCGATGAACAGACGATTGAAATTGCGCACAAAGGTGAACCCGGTGGTGACGTCGAAGCCTCGCATGAACCTCGTCATTTCGAAGCCGAACGCATGAGTTACGTCCATGCTCATCGGTTTGCGCTCTCCGAACGCTTGAAAGATGCCATCCTCCTGCTTGAGGTCGCGCTGAAACGTGCCATTCTCCTGCTTGAGGTCGCGTGTCCAGCTCAGAGTCCACCTACCAGTGCGAGCATAGTGATCGACAGCCACGATCGAGCCCGCAGCGGCACCGACTCCAACATCTGCGCCCAAAAGTTGTCCTCGATGCGTGTGGCCCTGACGTATCAGCCCGTGTCCATATATCGCGCCCTGAGGGCGGTATCGATCGAGGGTGCCCTTCTGAAAATTGATCACCTCAATGCGACCAGCCGTCATCGACGTCGAGCTGAAAGAGAAAATCTTTCGCATTCCGATGTTGTAGGAGCGTGAATGATCGGGCTCCTCGAGGAGCTCACGAGCGACCTCACTGTGATCCTCACGACCATATTCGGCAGCCAGCTCCAACCCGCTGCGCGGCAACACCCATCTGACAAATACCTCGACGAGCTGATTATCGGCGATGCCGCGCCCCCCGAATTCCAGTGGAAAGCGAGGATCGTTCGGCCGGTCGAACGGAATGTCCTTTTTGAGAAACACCTGTAACGCCTTGGTGAAATAGCTTCGCGGAAGTCCCGAGCGCGGCCAGATCGAATGAAAGAACCGCGCTCCTCCGATCTCCAAACCTGGAATTCCTCGCGGCTGCGCGGTAACAACGATCCCAGTCGCAAATCGCTTCCGGCCCGGTTCTGCGCGGCTTGTGTACTCACTCGGACCGGTCACAGTAGAAAACTCCGATTGGGCGAGCCTTGCCCACATGACTTTGCCGTGAATTTTTGCGACGAAGACGTTGATTGGCGCACTCGATCCAAGAAACACGTGCGGGAATCCTGCGGCGTTGTTTCCGATCAGAAGCGGGTATTCAGTGCCCGGCGCCCATCCCATGTTTGCTGTCGACGCTCCGATGGAAATGATCGGCAGGTCCACGCGAACGGTGCTCTGACCCGGGTCGAGCTGAGAGTACGGGATGTCCCCAAACCGCTGCGGGTAATCGACGTCACCGAACTGTGCGTTCGAGAATGACGCAGGGCCCTGGAGTGTGGTCGGCCTTACGTAGACGTAACGGTTTTCGGCTCGAAACGCCATGGGGACCAGCGACACGGAGAGAGGGCCCAAACGCGCCGCTATCCCTAGCTGAACAGCCGACGTCAGACCGCGCCCGGCCCAGATCGGACCATCGTTTGTTCCGAACGGAAACCCGGTATTGTAGCGGAAGCTCATGGTCGGACGCACGAAATCGTACTGGACCCCATGGAATCGCCGAGGGGAAGGCTGGAAGCGGTCGCGCCAGGGATGTGTTGTGTCGCGAGGCATTAGACGATCGAGCTCGCGCGGCGAAAAGGTCCGCGACGACCACGGATAAAGTCGAACCAGCCCCGAAGTCTGGAGGTACCGCAGATAGTTCTCCGGCTGGGTTCCCACAAATATCTCGGACCGAAACGAGTTGGCTTCTGGGTGTGCCTGCTGCCCCAACGCTCCGGAAGTGCTGGCGAGGGACATTCCGGCGATCGCCAAGGGCCACACCGCTCGCGTCATCCTCCGCCCCATGCAAGAGCAATTGTGGTCAGGCCGTCTCTCATTGCGGCGTGTACTGCGGTAATCGATATCTCGATGTTGGTCTTGAGATCACGATGAATCCAAGATCACGGTGAATCTAAATGAGTTTGTCTGCGACTGCTTGCCACATGCTTGCCACATGCTTGCCACTGCGGCGGCCGTTTTCGGCTATATTTCCGCCGAAGTGACCAGTGGAAACCGTTTGAGCGCTCTTTTTTTCAGGAACAACCAGGATGCCCGCTAGGCAATACCGTGTTGGACATCCGGAATCGGACGGTCACTCTTACCATCGGTACTTCCACCCCCGGGCGGACACGCTGACCCCCGCCTTCAGCGCGGCCGTGGCAGAATACTTGCCAATTGCCGAGCCGAGTAAGCGCGACAGATGTGTATCGCGCGCTCGTCGTCAGAGTCTCATCATCCACCATCGCTGATGGCAAAACGCTCGGCGCTGGCGAATCAGCACCACCTGCGCCTCACTTCTTCGCCACTTCCGACGATCGCGTCGGGGCGTGTCGAATCGCCCCTGCACGTCCGCACGCGCCTCCGCGAGCGGCGGCCGGTCTCCGTAAAGCGCCATACGGCTCGCATCGCAACGCGCCTTGGCGTACTGCTCGCGGCGGACATTGCCGCCTTCGCGATCTGCACGCTGCTCGCGCGCGCGGCAAACGAGGGATCGATAGCCGGGGGTTGGGTATCGGCGGAGTTCACGAAGGCGATAGCCGGGAGTTACGGCGGGACGGTATTCGGAGCCCTGCTTTTCCTGAGCCTCGTTTTCACGGGCTGCTACAGCAGGCACCGAAGCCTCAACGGGAGATTTCGGCTTCTCGCCGGCGCCGGACTCGCTTGCGGTTTCGTTCTCTGGAAGCTCGTCAGCAGCGGCGATCTGGTGGGTGCGCTCGCGGTGTACACGCTCACTGTAACGGTCACGTGGTTCGTGCTGCTCGGAGTCCGCGGCGCTGCCGAGAAGTTCCTCAGTAACGTCTGGCCGGGTACTCGCGGCGCGGCACCGGCGCTCCTGATTACCGACCGCGGCGAATCGAGTCTTCAGCTCGAGCGGGCGGTGCTCGCGGCCGGCGGCGATTACTCGCTCGCCGGTTATGTGTCTATTGGGACCCGGAAGTTCGACGGCTGCCTGGGCTCCCTTTGGGAGCTTGCGGACATAATAGATGCTCATCGAGCCGAGACGGTCGTAGTGTGCGAGCATCTGACCGATCAGCAGACGATGAGCGTTCGCGAAGCGAGTCTCGCTGCCGGGTGTCAGCTCCTCTATCCCGCCCGCGCGGTTAAGATTGCGGGCGTTCGCCCTGCTCTCGTGTGGCACCAGGACCAGCCCTTCTTCGAGCTCGGCGCCCCCGTTCTCAAGGCGTCGGCGATAACGATCAAACGCGTTGTCGACCTGGTCGGGGCGTCACTCGGACTCGTCCTGCTGTCTCCCGTTTTCCTCCTCATTGCCCTCGCGGTAAAGCTCGACTCGCCAGGCCCGGTGTTCTTCACGCAGGATCGCGCGGGCTTGGGCGGTCGCCGCTTCCGAATGCTCAAATTCCGCACGATGCGGGTCGGGGCAGACGCGGAGAAGCACACGCTGTCGCATCTCAACCATACCGGAGATTCCCGCCTCTTCAAGATTCCGCAGGATCCACGCGTCACGCGCCTTGGGGCTTTGCTGCGCCGCTGGAGCCTTGATGAGCTTCCGCAGTGCTGGAACGTCCTTTGGGGCGACATGTCCTTGGTTGGACCGCGACCTTTCTTCGAAGCGGATTTTGCGACGTATCAGGACCACCATTTCCGTCGCCTTGACGCCAAGCCGGGGATTACGGGACTCTGGCAAGTCAGCGGCAGGAGCTCGGTGGTGGACTTCGAGGACGTGGTCTACCTCGACCGCCAGTACATCGAGCAGTGGACCTTCTGGCTCGACGTCAGCATCATGGCGCGGACGCTGCCGGCGGTTGTCCGACGGACCGGAGCCTACTGACCGGAGCCTACTGACCGGAGCCTACTGACCGGAGCCTACTGACCGGAGCCTACTGACCGCACATCCCGCGCGGACTGGCGGTGCTGCTGATTGATTCCGCCAGTGGCTTAACCCAAATTGTGAGTCTGCTCGCGCCATCAGCGCGAGCTTTCTTTAATGATTCGCGCGCGCCCCGCTGGTGCACATTCGGACCGATTGGAGGGATTGTTGAGAGTATTTGTGACCGGTGCCGCCGGATTTCTGGGAAGCCACCTTGCCGACGCTTTCATCGCGAGGAACGACGAGGTGGTGGGCTGCGACAACATGCTCGGCGGCGATCTCGAGAACCTTCCGGAGGGAATCGAATTCGAGGCGGTCGACTGCAACGATCTCCCGGCCA
The DNA here is from genome assembly GCA_030775065.1 of Gemmatimonadota bacterium. Taxonomy (GTDB): domain Bacteria; phylum Gemmatimonadota; class Gemmatimonadetes; order Gemmatimonadales; family Gemmatimonadaceae; genus UBA4720. Next base: position 6,231 of record JALYJX010000019.1, read on the forward strand.
TGAAGCGTCTTACAAAGGGCGTCGACGTGATCTTTCACGCCGCGGCGATCGCCACCGAAGGCCTGAGCGTTTTTTCCCCCGCGCTGATCGCGACTCACGTCTACACCAATACGGCGACCGTACTGGCGGCCGCCGCCACCAACAACGTCGGGCGCTTCGTCCACTGCTCCAGCATGGCCCGCTATGGCAACGGTCCTGTCCCCTATGTCGAGGACCAGCCGCTCGAGCCCGCCGACCCTTACGGAATTGCAAAGCTGGCGAGCGAGCTCGTCGTGCGAAATGTCTGTGAGACGCACGACATCGAGTACACGATTGCCGTCCCGCACAATATCATCGGTCCCAAGCAGAAGTACGACGATCCCTTTCGCAATGTCGCCAGCATCATGATCAACCGGATGCTTCAGGGGAAGCAGCCGGTGATCTATGGAGATGGTGGACAGAAGCGCTGCTTCTCGTTCATCCAGGACTGCGTCAATCCACTCATCAAGATGGGGACGCTTCCGGCCGCTGTCGGCGAGACCATCAATATCGGCCCGGACGAGGAATACATCTCCATCCTCGAGCTGGCTGAGATCATCGCCGGGCTGCTGAACTTCCCGCTCGATCCGATCATGGTGCCCGACCGGCCGCGCGAAGTTCGTTATGCAACGTGCTCGGCGGACAAGGCGCGTCGCATCCTCGACTATCGGACGACGTTCACACTACGCGAGGGCCTGCAGAGCATTATCGAATGGATTTCCGTTCACGGCACAAAGCCCTTCGACTACCATCTCCCGATAGAGATCGAGTCTCCGCTCGTGCCAGCGACGTGGACGTCGCGCCTCCTCTAGACAGAGCGACGGATCCTCGATCCGGCCGCGCGGCTGGTCAGGTGAGCGATAGAAGAGCTGCCGGGCGAAAGCTCAGGATCGGGATGCTCGGGCTCTACGGCATGCCGATGGCCAAGCTTCATTTCACGGGTTTCGAAACCGGCCTGGGCGAGATCGCTCCCCGCCTCGTCGAGGCCGGGCATGAGATCGTGATGTACTGTCGCCGCGGCTCGTATCCCGAAGAAATGCGCATTCCATCGTACAAGGGAGTGGAGCTGGTATATGTGCCGTCGCCCGGCGGAAAGAATTTTTCCGGTCTCATCGCGACCTTCTTTGCCGTGCTTCATGCGCTGGCGCTCAGCCGCTACGACGTCGTTTTCTTCGTGAACGTTGGAATGGGCCATCACGCTGCGGTGTGCCGTTTGTTCGGCAGGAAAGTCGTCATGAATGTCGACGGACTGGACTGGACCCGTGCCAAGTGGGGTCGAGTCGCGAGGTGGTATTTTTTTTCTGCCGCACGTTCCGCCGTTCGCTTCTGCACGGAGCTGATAACCGACGCCGAGGCAATGCGAGAGTTTTACCTCGAGCGGTTCGGGAAGGAGACGACGATGATCGCCTACGGCGCTTACGTCGAAACTTCGCAAAAGCCCGATCTGATCGCGCCATTCGGCGTCGAGCCCGACAGCTACTATCTCATCGCGAGCCGGCTGATTCCCGAGAACCACGCAGACTTGATAGCGCGCGCGTTCCTCCAGTCGGGCTCGCCGAAGAAGCTTGTCATCGCCGGGGGTGCAAACTACGACAGCCCGTTCCATCAGGAGCTTCGGGCGCTGGCGGGGGACCGGATCATTCTCGCCGGACACATAGATGACCAGGAAGTGATCAAAGAGCTCCACTGCAATTGCTTCGCATATGTCCACGGACATTCGGTAGGAGGGACGAATCCATCTCTCCTCAAGGCGATGGGCTACGGGAATTGCGTCCTTGCGCTCGACACGGTATTCAATCGTGAGGTGCTTGAGGAAGGAGGGCTGTTCTTTCCTCGCGATGAAGCGGTCCTTGCGAGGGAGATGCGCGCCCTCGAAGCAGACCCGGAGAGAGTGGCGGAGTTTCGGCGCATGGGGCCGGAGCGAGTCCGGAAGAACTACACGTGGGAAAAAATCGCCAGGCAGTACGACGAGCTCTTTCAGGAAGTGTACGCGCGGTGAGCCGAGATGGCTGAGACGTGGCGGGTCACACCCGGCAGACGGCTGCTGCTAGCGACACTCGACACATTGGCCCGACCCTTCGCGGCGCTGCTCCTGCCCCGGCAGCGCGGACCAGTCGAGGGCATCTGGAAGATCCTCGTGATCGAGATCTGGCACATCGGTGACGTCGTCATTGCTACAACCGCTCTTCAGGCGCTTCGAGCGCGTTATCCTGATGCATGGATTTCGCTCCTCGCCAAGCCGCATGCCGAAGAGCTGCTTCGCGGCAGCGGCCTTGTCGATGAGGTCATCGCTTTCGATTTCCCATGGACAGCGGAGAGCGAGAAGTACAGGCTCTCTCGCTACGACAGGGAGCCGATCTCCGCCTTCTTTCGCCGTTTGCGCGACGAGAAATTTGATCTCACCGTGGATTGCCGGATGGACTTTCGGAATAACATCGTGACTTTTGCGACGCGCGCGCGCCGGCGGGTAGGCTACGCATTCGGCGGCGGCAGCTTTTTGTTGACCGATGCAATTCCGGCGCCTCCTCGCGGGCAGCACAAGGTTCGTGACTGGCTCAAGCTGATGGAGGCGATTGGCTCGCAGCGCGGCGCGAAGGCAATCACGCGAAGCGAGAGCGGCAGGCCAATCGCTCCACGTCTCGCGCTTCTTCCTGAAGAGAGACAAGCGGCAGCCGCAGCGCTCGAATCGATGGGCATCGCTCCGCGAGATCTGATCGTAGCGCTTCACGTCGGCGGCAGCCATCCGACAAAGAGATGGCCGGTGGAGAGGTTCGCAGAGGTTGCAGACTCACTCGCAGAAAGCTACGGAGCAAAAATCGTTGTTCTCGTCGATCCCGGAGGTCACGGCGCGCGGCTGCCGCTCCGCACACCTGCGTGCTACGTGACACCGTCGCTGCGCGAGCTGATGGCATTCATCGGAAGCGTCGATCTGCTGATCTGCAACGACGGTGCGCCGATGCACATTGCCGATGCGCTTGGCGTTCCGGTGGTCGCAATCTTCACCTCCGGAAATCCGCGCTGGTACGGGCCGTCGGGCAAGCACCAGAAGGTTGTAGGGAAGGGCGCTCGCCCGGGTGAGATGATCGACATCCGCTTCGGCGATGTGTACACCGCAGCTCAGCAGCAGGTCGAGAGGGCCATTACCGCGCGCGCGAAAATTTACGGAATCGCGGAGAAATAGATTGGCGCAAACATGGCCGGTTACTCGATCGAAGCGATTGGTACTGGACCTTGTGGATGCACTCGGCGCCGCGGCGGCTCCCATGTTGAAAACGCTCTGGCCACCGAGAAAAGACACCGGAGCGCCCGTCACGCGCATCCTTGTCATCGAGCTGTGGCTCATCGGCGACGTTGTGCTCGCGACGCCAATTCTTCGCGCGCTGCGCGAGCGCTTCCCGGGCGCCGAAATAACCCTTCTCGGAAAACCGCACGCAGAGGAGCTGCTTCGGGAAAGCGGCCTCGCAGACAAGGTGATCACTTTCGATTTTCCGTGGACCGCGAATACGGGCAAATATCGGCCTGAGCGTTACGACCGCCGGGTGATTCGGGACCTGATCCGCCAGCTTCGTGAAGAACGTTTCGATCTGACGCTGGACAGCCGGATGGATGTTCGCAGCAGTGTGATTGCGTACTCGACAGGTGCTCCGAGACGCATTGGCTATGCCTTCGGCGGCGGCGGATTCCTGCTCACGGATGCGTTGCCCGCATCGCCGAACGTTCACCACAAGGCACACGATTGGCTGGCACTTCTCAAACCGCTCGACGACGGACGCTGGAACAATGGCGCCACCGCAACCGTCGAGAGCCTTGCCAGCCGCTTCCCGCCGCTACTGCGGGTGAACGACGCCGAGCGCGTGAATGCAGATGAGACGCTGCGATCCCTTGGCATTCAGGACGGCCAGCTCATAGTGGGGATCCATCCGGGGGCAAGTCGTCCGCGAGGGCGATGGCCGCTCGATAATTTTGGGTGGATTGCAGACGCTCTTGCATCTCGCCACGCCACCGCGTGTGTCGTCTTCGTCGATCCCGAGCGATACGGAGAGCGGATGCCATCCCGAAACGATGTAAAGTTCGTGCGGGCATCGCTCCGTGAGATGATGGCGCTGATGACCTACTGCGATTTGTTCATTTGCAATGACAGCGGCCCGATGCATGTCGCCGACGCGCTGGGTGTTCCCGTAGTCGGGATCTTCACGACTGGTAACCCCATATGGCATCGGCCGGTCAGAGAGAATCAGCTTTATGTGGGACGCGGCACTGGCCATGATTTCGTGACGTACCCAACGAGGGAAGAAGTTTTGATGGCGGCGGAAGAGCAGATCGCTCGGGTGCGTTCGCCAGCCAGCAACCACGTCTCGCTCGAGTCCGCTGAGCGCTGATCCCTTCTGTGCGCTTCTGTCGACACAACAGTAGATTACCGTCCGTGAAAGCCTGCCTCAGTAGAGTGTTCCTTGCCGCTGGCCTCATGGCCGCGCCGGGAACGTCATCGCTCGTGCACGCACAGGACAAGCCGGTGCCAACAGGTGACACAACGGGAGCCGTGCCGGCGAAACCTGATTCGACTGACTCGGCGGCTGTGGTCTCCATGAAATCGGATTCGACTGACTCCACCACCATCCGAAGCTCGTCGCTCGCACTCGTAACCAGCGAGGAAGTCGATCGGTTGAGATTCGACCAGCTCGTGACGGGAGTCCGCAGGGGTCAGCATCTGTTATTGAGATCGGCTTCATCACTCAGGGAGTCGTTTTCTCCAGCCAAACCGCCTTGGGGGGCGAGTTTGATCTCACCGCAGTTTCTTCTTGTCACGAATTCGCGGCTTCCTTTCTCGCAGAACAACGGCGCTCTATGGGCAGGACGAGGCTCGAACAGTCGCACACTTTTCGGATTCGTCCTGGAAAGTCCGCATGCCAGCCTCATTTTCGCCCCGGAAGTCATCGCCTCCGACAACGCCTACTGGTTGCTCCGGCATGACTATTACCAGCCGCCGATTCCTGAGGAGCTCAGCGGCCGAGGCTACGCTTTGCACTACTACTACTGGACGTTTCCGATCGATCAGCCAATGCGGTTTGGTAACAAGCCCATCCGCAGGTTTGATCTTGGTGAGTCGAGCGCGATCGTTTCCGCCGGCCCGATCAAGTTCGGCGTGTCCAACGAAAACCACTGGTGGGGCCCGGGCATCCGCAACGCGATACTGCTCAGCAACAACGCTCGCGGTTTTCCTCATCTTTTTCTGCGAACCGCGCATCCCGTCGAGACTCGTCTCGGATCCATCGACGTACGCTGGCTCGTTGGCGGTCTCACTGAATCGCGCTACTTCGACACAGTGTCCACCAACAATGTCAGGTCTCTCTCGTCGATTGCCGCTACGCTGCAAACCCGATGGGATCCGAACCTCACGATCGGTGCTGCTCGATCGGTCTACGCCACGGCGAAGGGGTGGGGCGACATTCCGTGGCGATGGTTCCACGTATTCGCTCCTGCCAGTCGCGACACGTTCAGTCTCTTCAAGCGTCCGGTGCAGCTCTTCATGCAGGATTCGACGTTTTCGGACGGCAGCAGGGATCAACTCTTCTCTCTCTTTGCGCGCTGGGTGTTTCCAGCTGACGGCTTCGAGCTGAATGTCGAATGGGCACGGACGAAATTCCCAGCGAGTCTTCACGACTTTCTTGTCGCGCCAAACCATACGCAGGGTTATACGCTCGGTCTACAGTGGCGCAGCGCTGCGTGGCGCTCCGGCACCATTCGCCTCCAAGGGGAAGTCACCCAGCTCGAACAGAGCGCAACGTTTCGCGATCGCCCGGTTGGCTCTTGGTATACGAGTCGTCTCGTGATTCAGGGCTATACTAATCGAGGGCAGGTCATTGGCGCATCCATTGGGCCGGGGGCGTCGACTCAATGGCTGGCGATCGATTATCTGAAGCCTCAGTGGCGCTTCGGTGCCTTCGCAGGCAGAATCCGCTGGAACGAGGACGTTCACAGCACCTATGGGTTTCCCCTCTACGTTGCATACTGTAATCACGACATCAGCATTTACCCTGGGATTCGGGGCGCAATGTGGAGTCGGTTCGGCTGGTTTTCCGCCGACCTCTCATTGCAAAACCGATTGAACGTATTCTTCCAGAACGGCGGGGGCTGCCCGAACACCGGTCGGCGGCTCGACATTCGTAACACGAACCTGTCGGTCACGCTTTCTCCGTTCCAGCGCCGCTGATGATCCGGCGGCGAAGCTGTCTCAAGTGACGACTGGGACACCTGCTTTGTCCGCCACGCCATCGCAACGGGTTGCGCGAAACAGTGCGCTCTACTTTTCATCGTTCGCGCTGCCTGCGGTAGCGGCGATCTTTCTCGTCCCGGTCACGGTGCGCGCGCTCGGCCCATCAAGGTTCGGTCTTCTGGCGCTGGCGTGGGCGGTCGCCGAGGGAAGCGGAATGTTCGATCTCGGCCTTGGCCGAGCGACAGTTCGTTTTGTCGCCGATGCGACGGACAAGGGCCGCGAGCGCCTGAAGGAGATTGTCCTCACTTCAGTCTTGTCGCAGACCGCCGCGGGGCTGGTGGCGGGCGTGCTTCTTTTTTTTCTCGCCCCGATGCTGGTCAATCGCGTTTTCACGATATCGCCGGAAGCTAGCCTTGAAGCGACGGCGATGTTTCGCGTTCTCGCTCTTCACCTGCCGGTTCTCCTTGCTCTGGCGGCGCTGCGCGCTGCTCTCGAAGGAGCTCAGCGTTTCGACATCGGTGCAGCGCTCCGAATTCCCGGCACTCTTGCGTCGATCGCCATTCCCGCGGCAGCGGCGGCCGCAGGCCATTCGCTGCCGACTATCCTATGGTATCTGCTGGCGTTCCGCGTGACGCTGCTGTCGATAAGCGCTGCAGCAGTAAGGCGTACGCTCTTGCCGGGGCGGTGGGCCCTCCCATCTGGCTGGCGGACCTTTCGCGAAATGATGCGCTACTCGGGATGGGTGGCGTTGTCGACCGCCCTCGGACCGCTTCTCGGCAGCTTCGACCGGTTTGTCGTCGGGTCGCTCGTTGGCGTGGCCGGCCTCGGCTATTACACCGGTGCCGCAGAAGCTGCAAACCGTTTCCTGCTGATTCCGGCCACCGCATTCGCCGCACTGCTACCCGCGCTCGCCGCGACCGACGCGCGCGGTGCGCGTGACCGCGGCCTTGTTGCGACCCGCGCGGCGCGCCGCCAGCTCGCGGCTCTGTTGTTCCCGCTGTGCCTTGCGCTGTTCGCTTTCGCGCCCGCCACTCTTCGCGTATGGCTCGGCCCCGCTTTCGCCATCGAGGCCGGGCAGGCGTTGAGAATACTTTCCGTCGGCGTGTTCTTCGGGGGACTCGCCCATTTGCCGATGGCGCTGCTCTACGGCTCCAATCGTCCTGATCTGCCGGCAAAAATACATGCTGCCGAAATCATCATACACCTGCCTCTCACGTTACTACTCGTTCGCAGGCTGGGCATCACTGGAGCGGCGCTTGCCTGGGCGATGAGGTGCGCTGCAGATCTCATGCTATATGAGTGGGCAAGCCGCCGCGCGTTTGGCCGTTGCATCCCGGATATGGCAGAGCAGGAGCGAACGAGGCGGTTGTCGTGGTCCAGTGCCGGACTTGCCGCCGTTCTCATCTCCTCTGTGTCGCTGGACGAAGCGTTTCGTCCTGCCGCGTTGGCGGTTGTGCTGGCTGGGTTCGCAATCTACGCGGCCCTTGGATGGTCGTGTGTGCTCAGCGCGGAAGAGCGACACGCCTGGATCTCGACGCTGTTTCGCGGCCGTGCCCGCGCCCGTGGCTAACCCAGCCGGCTCGAGGCCGATGGAAGCAGAAGCCGCGTGCTGACGCTCGATGGGTTGAAAGCGCCACAAGGCAAGGGAGCCATAGGGCGAGCGGTTTCGTTCATTCGCCCGTATCTGGTCGGCGTTGCCGGCTCGGCGTACTTGTTCTCAGTGGGATGGATAAAACTGAAAAATCGCGCAGCAATAGTCGAGCTGTGCCACCACTTCGGCTATTACCACGAGTCGCGCGAGCCGAGGGAGATTCCCGCTGTCTCGATGGAGGATATTGCGCCGGCAGATTCCATGATCGACATCCGGGCAATCGATGCCGTCGATGGAAACGTCAGCGAGCGTGAGCTACTGGCCATCTGCCGGCTGGTGAAGCGCGATCAGCCGGAAAGGTTGTTCGAGTTCGGGACGTTCGACGGCAGAACCACGCTCAACATGGCGGTCAATGCCGCGCCCGGCGCGATGGTTTTCACCCTCGATCTCCCAGGCTCCGCGGTCGGCGCATCAGCCTCGCCCATCCATCCGCACGAGGTTCAGTACGCGAACAAACCGGTGTCGGGTGAGCGATACCGCGGTACCGACGCCGCAACCCGAATCGTTGCGATCGAGGGCGACTCCGGCACATTCGATTTCTCCCCGTATTACGGATCGATGGATTTCATCTTCATCGACGCGTCCCACACTTTCGCGTATCTCGTCAACGACTCGCTGCACGCTCTGAAGATGATCGGACCCGAGGGCGGCACGATCATCTGGCACGATTACGGCCGCTGGGACGGAGTCACCTCTGCGCTAAACGAGCTCCGAAAGAAGCACCAGTCGTTTGCATCGCTCGCCTATCTGGAGGCCACAACGCTGGCCGTGCTGCGTGTGCCAGCTAGGCGCGAGCCATAGGGGTTGCGTCAGCCAATGTCTGCAGCAATCGCCCCGCTGTCGCCGACACGGGTAGTCCTGCGACCACCTGGCGCGTCTGGGCGTCGCTCAGATACTCTACTGCCGGCGCAAGATCGACCTCCTTTTCGCAATACGCTCCGGCTTCCACTCGCGAGTGCGACAGATTCCGGGCGAATAGAACCGGAATCCGGGCCGCGTTCCCAAGGTGACGTGGTCCTGAATCGAGTGTGAGCAGGGCGGTGCATCGCGACAGGAATGCCACGTACGCGCGCAACCCGAGTTTTCCCGCCAGAACCCTGACCGGAAATGAGAGTTCCCTGGCGGCCGCAGAAAGAGTTGTCGAGTCGGAGGCCGCACCGCAAAGCACGACATCGAAGTCGGCCTGCGACCGCGCGTTCTCCAGCGCGGCAAGCAGATGGGCGCGAGGCCAGTTCCCCGATGCCTGTCGAGTCGTCAGCGAGCAGGCGACGACCAATCCCGGCGAGCCGAGTCCGAGCTCGGTCCAGACCCGTCGCGCAAGCGCGGCATCTTCATCGGTCGGATAAACCCGAGGCTGCAATGGCCATGCAGGCGTGCGGCCAGCGAGATCCGCGACCAGCCGCCGGAAGTACGCCGGGTAAACGCTCGGAAAGTGGATTGGTGCCGGGCGCGTGATGAGCCCGGAGAGTCCCTTGTAGGAGAATGCGACTCGATTCGGGATCCCCAGTGCCACCGAAAGAGCGAGATCGGGATAGTGGCGTAGCGTGTTCGTACAGAGAGCCACATCGAACTCGCGCCGGCGAAGCTCGCCGAACCTGCCCTCGCCGAGCTGCCAGCTGTTGTCGCCTACGTTCCAGGGGAGCACTTCGGCGACCGACGGGTTTCCTTTAAGAAGTTCCGCCGAAGAAGGAGAGGTCAGATAGGACCATCGACATTCCCGGAGCCCTTCAGCGAGGCTCGGAAGAGAACAAGTGCGATAGAGGACATCGCCGACGTGATTGTGACCGAGGATGAGTCCCGTTCGCCAGGCCGAGGGCTCGCTCGTTGCTCCGCGGACGGCGAGCGTCGCTCCGGTTCGCAGCAGCGGAGCCACGAACTCGGATGTATGAGCGAGCCAGCGTTTTCTTCGTGTGCGGAACGCGGAGTCGTTGACCTTCGCGCGGGAGTCGGCCATCTGTCAGCGTCTTGTGTGGATGGTTTCGGCTTGCCGTGCAACAGTAACAGTTGCAAACATGAGTGATTCGTGGATCAAAGGACTACCAGATCGGAGACACATCCTGCGAGTGGGCGGACGCGTGGCCCAACACTAGATTTCGCGCGATGCACGTTCCAAAGATAGGATCGTTTCAAAGCAATCTTCCTTACGCCAAGAATTTGCTGGACTATTGGCTGACACGCTTCCCGCGTCTCTATCTCTTTCTCGAACGGCACAGAGAATGGCAGAATTGGGACAAGAGAGTGTATCTCTCCCTCATCCGGCGTGGTGATGTCGTTCTGGACATAGGGGCCAACATCGGTGCCCATACGATCGCGTTTTCGCATCTCGTGGGAGAGCACGGAAGAGTCCTCGCATTCGAGCCGCTGGCTGCGAACTTCGAGCGGCTCCTGGAGACGATCAGCCGCCGGTGTCGATTCTCCAATATCAGCACATTTCAGGTGGCAGTCGGTAATCCCCGCGTTCCCAACGAGCGGACACTGATAAAGGTGCCCGGCGGTGATTTCAGCCAGGCGTCGCTCGTGGCTCACGCCGCAGGGTCATGGGATGAGAGACGCGATATTCAGGACTACTCATGCGTGATGACCGGTGTCGACGCTGAAATGGCGGCGAATCCCTTGCCGCGTCTGGATTTCGTGAAGATTGACGTTGAAGGCGGAGAGCTTGATGCCCTCAAGGGTGCGACTCGGACGCTGGCGAGGTATCGTCCCCTCCTCTATTGCGAAGTGTATCAGATGTGGGCTGTATCGTTCGGCTACTCAGCGGCGGAGCTGTTCGCTTTCGTCCGCTCACTGGGATACAGCAAGGCCCGCGTGATTCGCGAGGGGCGGGTGCATCCACTTGACCTCGATGCTCCCGTGCCCACGAAATTGTTCGATATCTCCTCAGACGTTCTCTTTTTTGCTCCTGAGCACGAAGCTCGCGTCGCGCCGTTCGACAAAAGATACCATGTGCGCGTGAAGTCTCGAACCTGACAGAGGTCGATGGCACAAACCTGGATTCCGACGCCCTGGAAGCGTCTGGCGACTGCCGTGCTGAACAGTTTCGCTGGCGCGGCTCGCCTGTTGCCCGGCAGGCAACCGGCTGCAATCGGCCTTCCCGGCGACGTGTCCCGGATACTCGTCGTGGAGCTTTGGAACATCGGCGACGTCGTCCTGACCATGCCTTTTCTCGCGCAGCTCAGGGTCTTGTTTCCTCGAGCGACCACAACGCTGCTCGCGCAATCGCATGCACGGGAGCTTCTCGAGGGCACTGGCCTCGTCGATGAGTTCATCGAGCTCCGTCTCACGTCTACAGACAGCTGGCTTACCTACAATCCCTTCGCCTTCGATTGGCGTGAGCTCCGGCGCCTTCGAAGGGAGCTGCGACAGCGGAAGTTCGATTTGGCCTTTCATTGTCGTACGCACATTCGCGAGCGTGTCGTCGTGGCGATGTCGGGCGCACGCCGGCGTGTTGGATACGCGGTCGCAAATCGCGACCAACTGCTGACGGATCATATCCCGCTGGACGATCCGAATCGTCACAAGGTCGCCGACTGGCTTCGGCTGCTCGAGCCGTTCGGGGGACCGGTGGAAACGAAAGTACCGTCACTCCAGGTTCCCGAATCGGACCGGCAGTGGGGCATCGACTATCTGGCCGGGCACGGAGTGCGGCCTGGAGATGTGGTGATCGGCATCCACCCTGGTGCGAGTCTCGCCGAAAAGCGCTGGCCGCTTGATCGTTTTCACGCGACGGCAGAGGTGCTCGCGACTCGTGCAGGTGTGCGAGTTCTGGCCTTTGTGGAGCCAGCCGGCTACGGCGCTTCTCTCGGTGAAATAGAAGGCGTGGCTAGCGTCAATGTCCAGTTGCGCCGGTTGATCTCTTTGATCGACCGTTGCGACCTGCTGGTTTGCAACGACAGCGGACCGATGCACATAGCCGGGGCTTTAAGCGTCCCAACGGTAGCAGTCTTCGGCTTCGGAATGGCGCGGTGGTTCTCGCCATTGGGTGAGGGACACGAGCTCGTAAGTGTAGAGCGAGCGCGCGATCACACCCCGGACGACCGGCGCCTGGCCGACCCTTTCTTCCTCCTGGACATCCCTGTGTCCCAGGTTCTCGGCGCAGTAGACAGGGTACTACGCCGGCGCGATTCATCCGGCAAAGTGCCCGTGTAGCCAACCATATACCGGAGTCGCGGAGTTCCGATTCCGCGGCGATGGCGTCCGCCCGCCTTAGACGGCGGGGCTGAGCTCGAGTGGAGCGGAAGACCGGACGGTTCGCGGCAACGCCTCCGCCACACTCACCGCGGCACCAGCCAGCCAGAAAAAGAGCCAGCCGAGCGCAATTGAGTTAAAGATCACCGCGGTGACGCCGTTGATCGCAATGCCAACAGTGGCGAGCCAGAGTGTAATTCCGATCCGCTGCTGGGCGGGCGTCGCGCCGTGACGATACAGTCGCATTGCAGATCGCGCGACGAAGATTAAGATGAGCACGAGCAGGGCGAGGCCCGCGAGGCCCATCTCGACACCGTACTTCAGATAAAGATTGTCCCCCGTAATGGGCTGGAGCCCCGCGCGCACCGCCGTCTGATCCGCGGTTCCAAGCCCCCAACCCCATGGACGTTCCGCCATCGCTGTGATCCCCTGCGACCAGTCCTCGGCGTGCGATACGCTGCTTCCTTCCTGCCAGGAAAGGGTG
>JALYJX010000020.1 GCA_030775065.1 Gemmatimonadota bacterium
ATCCACACCGTCTCGGCGCGCTTCCTCCACACGGCGAAAAACCTGATCGAGTTTCGGCCAGTTGCGCGGACCCTGCGTTTTCAGGTGCGAGATCTGGAGCGGGCAGCGTGCACCGCGCGCAACGGCGATCGACTCGTCGATTGCGTCGAGCAGCCGGTCGTCCTCGTTACGCATGTGAGTCGCGTACGGCAGGCGGCGGCTGGCGAGCGGGCGGCACAGGGCGATGAGCTCGTCGCGCGACGCGAACGCGCCGGGAGTGTACTCCAGGCCTGATGACGCTCCGCACGCACCGTCGGCGAGCGAGCGCTCGACCATTGCCGTCATTCGGGTGAGGTCATCCGGGGTTGCAGGGCGATCCGTGTCGCCGATCACTGCGCCCCGGACCGTGCCCAGTCCGACCATCGACGCGACGTTCGGCCCGGGATGCAGAGCGTCGAGCGAGTCGAAGTGTGCTGCGAATGATTTTTCAGGCGATCCGTTCGCTCGAGAGCCGCCGTCCGCGCCCACTACTATTGTAGTGATTCCCTGCCTGATGACGGATTCGCCGCGCGGATCCTCGACGAGCGTTCCGTCGCCGTGCGAGTGGATGTCGACGAACCCCGGTGCAACCGCGAGCCCGCGCGCGTCGATCTCTTCTCGCCCGCGCTCGGCGATGCGCGGAGCAAGGGCAGCGATCCGGCCGTTCGCGATCGCCAGATCCAGCTCGCGTCCGTTGGTGCCCGAACCGTCGAAGAGCGTGCCGCCGCGAATCACCAGATCGTAATCGTTGCGACGCGCCAGTACAGCGGGAGCACAGGCGACGGCAAGCAGAGCGTTCCCGCTCGTGGCAACGAAGGATCTTCGGTTGATAGTCACGTCAGGGAGATGAACTGAAAGAGTGGACCACTCGCTCGATGAGTCAAGGAGGCTTCACCGTCACTGGCTATCACTGCGTCCTCAACATTTCCCATGCAGACCGGGGACTTAATATCGGCAGCGGACGTTTTCCTTCGACATCCAGCAGATCCCTGTCGCCTGTGACGAGCATGTCGGCCTGCCCCGCTGTAGCTGACGCGACAACCCAGAGATCGTCCGGATCGCGAATACTCATCTCGGCTGGCGCGGAAGGACGCGGAACGCCGGTATGATCCCGCAGCTGACTCTCGACATCCCTCAGCTGCTCTTCGGTCGCACCAAAACGACCTCCGAGCACTCGCCGTAGTTCCTGCAGGTTCACCTCACCAGTGAGGAGCACGTGCTCCGCCAGCACGAGCCGCATGAGGTCGGCACTCAGGCCACGGGCGGTGAAGGCGCTGACGAGAACGTTAGTGTCGAGGAACACCCTCACGAGACCGCATCGAACACGTCCTCATCCGTCAGAATTCCGCGCGCTTCGGCCAGCGGCAAGAGCCCGCGTCTCGCCTGCTCGAACCGCAGCAACGCGATCTGCCTCCGCACCGCATCGCGGACGAGGTCGCTCTTGCTTCGACCGAGACGCCGGCTGAGCCGGTCCAGCTCCCGTTGGAGCTTGGCATCGAGTCGGATCGTAACGCTGGCGTTCTTCATGTAGTACAATGTAAGACACGATAATTTCGCGTCAATCCTTGGGGCGTCGGGACTACTGATGCGGCGAAAAGCCTTTACCCAGAGACCGCTCGAGATCCCTCGCGCAGTACCTCGGCGCCCCTCGTGTGTTATCCCGCGGGGATTGCGTAGTCAAGAACGGCGATGAAGTGGCACAGGCTCCCTGTCGCAACGAACAGATGCCAGATCATGTGGTTGTATCTCACGCGCTTCGTCGCGTAGAACGCAACTCCGCCGGTGTAGGCGAGTCCGCCCGCCGCGATCCAGAGGAGGCCCGCGGGCGGAACGTTGTCGACGAGCGGCTTGATCGCCACAACGATCAGCCAGCCCATCGCCAGATACAGTCCTGTAGACAGATAACGAACCCGGAACCACCCCAGGATTTTCGCGCCGATGCCGACCAGCGCAAGCGTCCAGATGATGGCCAGCAGCGTCCAACCCCACGCACCGCGCAATGGCCCGAGCGCGAATGGAGTGTAGGTGCCGGCAATGAGGAGGTAAATCGCTGAATGGTCAAGAACTCGAAAGACGCCCTTCCACTTCGACAAGGGCAGAGCGTGATAAATCGTCGAAGTTCCGTACAGGAGAATGAGCGTTACGCCAAAAATCGTCGCACCGGAAACCGCGGAAGGGTCGCTGCTCGCGCGGGCTTTGAGCAGCAGAATCGGAAGTCCGACTATGCTCGCAACCAGACCCAGGCCGTGGGTGATGCTGTTTGCGATTTCTTCGCCGATTGAACGGTCGCGATCTGACATTGATCTATTGATTGCATCCATTGCGGCGGCCCCACGCGCCGTACATCCAGCGGCGACAAACCGTGGTCGAGGCGATGTCCTGTGGTGTAGAATACTACTGGGACTTTTCAATCCGGTAATTGCGCATGAACACGCCACTTTCCCGCAGAGAGCTGCTCAAGAACGTCGCCGTCTCGGCGGCGGGGCTGATGATTCCATTCTCGCTCATCGACGACGAACGCACGCGCATATCGGAATGGCTGGGAGATCCTGAGTCGCTCGACCTCTCCGACAGCGATCAGGCACGTCTCGCCGCATGGACCGCCACGCTGCGCCGTGAAACCTTGGTTCCGCGCGAACTGCCCCTCGGACGCCGGGCGATTCGTGTCGGTGAGCTTGCGGTCGGCACTCCCTACGAGGCCTTCACGCTCGAGGCGTATTTGCGCGCCGGCGGCAATCCTTCGCGCACCGAGCCGCTCACGGTGTCGCTCACGCGCTTCGACTGCGTGACGCTCGTGGAATCGTGCCTCGCGGTCGCTCGCCTCGCTGCGAAAACTCGTGCACCCTCCTGGCAGAGCTTCGCCCGCGAAGTAGAGCTGATGCGCTACCGCGATGGAAAACGCGGCGGCTACACGTCGCGATTGCACTACTTCAGCGAGTGGATTTCAGACGGAGAGAAGCGGGGTCTCATCCGCGACGTGGGCGCCGAGCTTGATGGCATCGAAGACACTCGACCGCTGCGTTTTATGACCGAGCATCGCAGCAGCTACCCGGCGCTCGCCAACGATGCGGTGTTCCGCGCGATCGGAGAGATGGAGCGCGGCCTCGACAAGAATCCCCGCCACGTCGTCCCCACTGCCCGAATTCCCGACGTCGTCGATCGCATCCAGACGGGAGATGTGGTGGCGTTTGCGACGTCGATCCCCGGTCTCGACGTGAGTCACGCCGCGTTCGCTTATCGCGACTCGGCTCGTGTGCTCCGCGTGTTGCACGCCCCGCTTTCGGGTGGAGTTGTCGAGGTCACGCGATCGACGCTTCCCGAGTACGTCTCGGCCATTCGTCGCGCCACCGGCATTCTGGTCGCCCGTCCTTTGGGCTGACTCTGATCTGGGCAGGCCCGGAGTTCGACCCTCTGAAGGTCTACTGAGAGAAACGCAGGTGCGACGCGAGAGGATCCGCGGTCGCAGGTGGCAGGTGAGGTTTCGGCGGACAAGTCATTTTCCTGGAGGCGATTCCTGAAACCTCACCTGCCGCCTCGTGTCCTGGGATCCTCTCGCGTCGCACCTGCGTTTCTCTCCTTTGATCTTCATTAGACGCGCCGCACAAAGCGGTACCATGACCGGCATTGACAGCGATGCCTGAGAGTCGTACAAGCTAGGTATCACTGACCCGCAGCTCTGCGCGCGTCTGTGCTACAGGTGTTCAGATGCGTGCCGGCTGCTTGAGGTTGGTGAGTCTCTTTCACGGAGGACGCATGCGGATCAAGTGTACTCTGCTCGCCATCACACTTCTTGTTCTGGCGCCCAACATCGTATTCGCGCAGACACGCACGCTGAGCGGAACGGTCGTTGACTCCCTGACGCGCGAGCCAATCGTCGGCGCACGGATATCTGTGCGCGGCATGGCGCTCGGCACGCAAACGGGAGCGAACGGGCTGTTCTCGCTCACCGATGTCCCGCAGGACGAGGTCACCCTCGTTATCAGAAGGATCGGCTACAAGCCAACCGAGGTTCGAGCGCGTCGCGACGTGCCAAGCATCAACGCCGCGCTGAGCCGCGATCTCTTCAGACTCGGCGAAGTCGTCGTCACCGGTCAGGTGACGGGGATCGAGCGGCGAAATCTTCCGAACGCCATCGCGACTGTGAACGCCGAAGAGCTTGGACGCGTTCCGGCCCAGAGCGTGGAGCACGCGCTCCAGGGGAAGATCACCGGCGCGAACATCCAGACGAATTCCGGCGCGCCCGGCGGAGGCGTTCAGATGCAGCTCCGCGGAGTGACTTCAATCAACGCCGCCTCCGAGCCGCTATACGTCGTGGACGGAATAGTCGTGAGCAACATTGCGATTCCGTCCAACCAGAATGCCGTCACGCGTGCTGCGTCCGGCTCGAACCCCGCGCTGACCCAGGACGCTCAGGTCAATCGAATCGCGGACCTGAACCCGAACGACATCGAGACGGTGGAGGTCCTCAAGGGCGCGTCGGCTTCTGCCATCTACGGGTCGAAGGCGTCGAACGGCGTCGTGATCATCACTACGCGGCGTGGCCGCATGGGATCGAGCCAGATGAACGTGACGCAGCGCCTCGGCGTCTCCGAACTGTCGAACACCCTCGGCTCCCGGACGTTTACGAGCTCGGCGGATGCGGTGGCCGCATTCGGGCCGTCGGCCGCGAATCTGTACAATCCGGCCGTCTACGATCAGGAGAAATTGCTCGCCGGACGGACGCCGCTCGCTGTCGAGTCCCTCTTCGACCTGAGCGGCGGCGACGAGAACACACGCTACTTCGTCTCCGGCGTGTGGAAGGACGAGCCCGGCATAATCGAGAACACCGGATTCGAGAAGCGGACACTGCGCGCGAACATCGACCAGGACTTCGGAACCCGTTTGAATCTCAGCGTTCAGTCCAACGTGCTCCGCACGCTCGCGCAGCGTGGCCTGACCAACAACGACAATACGAGCGTCAGCTTCTGGATGGTCTTCCCATTTACGCCGAGCTTCATGGATCTGCAGCGCAGACCCGACGGAACGTTCCCGGAAAATCCGTTCGTTGCCAGCAATCCGCTGCAGACGGCCGCGCTGATGACCAACAACGAGACCGTCTCGCGCTATATCGCATCCGGCAGAGTGACCTTTCACGCGCTGCGCACGCCCAGCATGACGCTGCGGTTCGTTGCCAACGGCGGAGCCGACTACTTCCAGCAGGAGAACTCCCTGCTGTTCCCTCCCGACCTTCAGTTCGAGTCTGATGACGGAGAGCCCGGGACAGCGCTGCTCAGCAACAGCAACAACCTCAATCTCAACGGCGGCGCGAGCGCGATCATGACCTACTCGCCCAGCGGCGGCATGTTCAGCTCGACTACCTCGGCGGGGATTGGTGGCTCGACCCGCGATTTGCGAATAGCGCGCGTCGTCAGCCGCAACCTCGTTGGCGGCCTGGGGATCGTGAGCGCCGGTACGAACATTCAGGTTCTGGAGCAGCGGCAGCGCGTGGAGGACGTGGCTCTGTTTGCGCAGGAGGAGCTTCTGCTATTGGGCGACAAGCTGTTGCTCACGGCCGGACTCAGCGCCGACCGCACCAGCTCCAACAGCGACACCGACAAATACTTTGTGTACCCGAAGTTTGCCGGCTCATACCGATTCATTCAACCAATCGGTGCAGTGGACGAGCTGAAGGTCCGGGCGGCTGTGGGACAGTCGGGAAACCAGCCGCTGTTCGGACAGAAGTTCACTCCCCTCACGGCGACACAGAGCATCAACGGCCTGCCAGGCCTCGTTGTACAGGGAACCGTGGCGTCGGCAGATCTCCACTCGGAAAAACAGCGGGAAATAGAGGGTGGACTGGACCTCGCGCTTGCCAATGCGCGCGGCACAATCGAGGTGACCGCATTCCGCAAGGACGTCACCGAGCTCCTTCTCCAGCGGACGCTCGCGCCTTCTTCCGGCTTTGCGACCGAGATCTTCAATGGCGGTGAATTGCGCACCAGCGGCGTCGAGGTGGGCATCGGCCTCGTACCAATGCAATGGTCCGACGGGGACTGGCTGTTCCGAACCAGCTACTTCGCCACGAAGAGCAAGATCGTGAGCCTGCCCGTCCCGACCTTCCGCGTCGGCGGCTTCGGTACTGCGCTCGGTGCGTTCCAGATCGAGGAGGGTGCGTCGGCCACGCAGATTGTCGGCAACGATTCCCTTCCCGACGGAAGCACGGTCGTCCGGAAGATAGGCGACGCAAACCCCGACTTCAAAATGTCCTTTCTGAACAACATCAGGTACCGGGCGTTCCGGCTTTACGGATTGCTCGACTGGCAGAAGGGCGGCGACGTCATCAACCTGACGAAGTTCCTCTACGATCTCGGGTCGAACACGGCCGATTTCGCCGATCCAATCACGGTGGGTGGACTGGAGACTACGGTGGGCCGCAACCGCCTCAGGCTCTTTCCAAAGCAAACCCGTGTGTACGTCGAGGACGCTTCATTCGTGAAGCTGCGGGAGGTGACGCTGGCCTTCGACGTTCCACGATCTTTCGTCGAGAGGTTCGCAGGCGGGCGGCTCCGCGCTATGCAGCTCAGCCTGAGCGGACGGAATCTCGCGACATGGACGGATTATACCGGACTCGATCCGGAGGTCAGCAACTTCGGCAACCAGCCAATCGCCAGGAACATCGACGTCGCGCCCTTCCCGCCGAGCCGCAGCTACTGGTTCTCGGCCACACTGGGATTCTGATCATGCTCACACAAAGACTTCCAAAAACGCGAGTGATACGCTTCGTCCCGCTGGCGGCCGCAGTGATTCTTTCCGGCGCCTGCGCCACGGACCTCCTCGTCCCCGATTACAACAATCCAAGCATCGAGGATCTTTCCTCCAGTCCAACACCAACCAAGATCGCATCAGCCGCACAGGGGCTGCTGATCGGAACAAGGGTTCAGCAGGGCGAGCAGAACGGTTATGTGTCGCTGCTCGGAATCCTCGGGCGGGAGTCGTACAATTTTGACCCCGCTGATCCACGGTTCATCACCGAGATGCTGATTGGACCGCTCGACCCCGGGAGTCCCGCTTTCGGCGCCAATCTCTTTGCCTTTCCGTATCGGAACATTCGCAACGCCAACATCCTCCTCGAAGCCGTGGAGGGCGTTGCCGGGATGACGGCGGCGCAAGTGGAGGCGATCCGGGGGTTTGCGAAGACTATTCAGGCGCTCGATTACCTCTATGTCATCAACACGCGCGACGATCTCGGTGCACCGGTCGACGTCAATCGCGCGGCCACCCTCGACCCCGCGCCGTTCGTATCGAAGGCGGAGATTCTCACGAACGTCGTTCGTCTGCTGGATGAAGGAGCCACGCACCTGCAAGCCGCCGGGACCGCATTCCCCCTGACACTGAGCCCGGGGTTTGCGGGATTCAACACGCCTGCGACTTTCATCACCTTCAATCGGGGTTTAAAGGCACGCGTCGAGGTATACCGGCGCGGATATGCCGCCGCAGTTGCCGCGCTGAACGCATCCTTCATCAACACAACCGCGCCTCTGTCGCTCGGCGCTTATCACTCGTACAGCACCGGCTCGGGCGACCTGCAGAACCGTCTGTTCGATCCCGAGGGTAGAGCTATCCTCGCTCACCCGTCGCTGTTGACAGACGCCGCTCTTCGACCCGGGGGCAGTCCCGACGCGCGCCTGACGGCCAAGGTCGCCGCAATCACTGCACGTACAGTTCAAGGGATTACAGCCGGGCATGTGTTCACGATCTATGGGTCGAACACAGCGTCGGTGCCGATCATCAGGAATGAGGAGCTGATACTGCTCCGCGCCGAGGCGCGTTACTTCACCGGCGATCAGGCCGGCGCGCTGAACGACATCAATTTCATCCGGACCACTTCAGGCCTGCTGGCGGCGCGAGGGCCGTTCACGAGCGAGAGCGATTTCGTGACGGAGCTCCTCTCCCAGCGCCGATATTCGCTGATGTTCGAAGGCGGACACAGGTGGATTGACACGCGGCGGTTTGGCCTGTTGCCGACGCTGCCGAAGGCGTTGCCGACACACAACATTGCCAGCCGGTTCCCATTCCCCGAAGGGGAGTGTCTTGCCCGGCTGCCGGACAAGCCGGCCGGATGCCCCTGAAGAACCGGTAGCAGGTCCCCGGTAACCGATACCCGGTAGCCGACGCCCGAGATTCAGTACGAGTGAAGCTCGGGCCTCGGTTACCGGTCATCGGCTACCGGGCATCGGGGACCGGTCCTAAGGCGATTTACCTAGTATGGCGCGGGGTGGGGCTCGCTCCGCGGCTTTCCCGTAAGCCATCCTCCCAATTTTCGCCCCCTTCCATTTGGGGCATCAATTCCCTCGAGATGGCGGCGCATTGCGGTCTCGTCGTCTCGCTGTAGCCGGAATCAGTCCGCGCTACGCATGACAAAAACGCCGGATCGCTGATTGGCCCGCGGTCCGTACAAACGGGAACGAATCAATGCCTCTCCGAGCCAACCTCCGCCGGTGGTCCGTGATTCTCACACCCACTGCAGCGCTTCTCGCAGCGTGCACCGATGCTCCGACCAGAATCGCCGGGCCGACGTCCTCTGCGGCAGTCCGAACATCGCTCAGTCCCGCGAGCGGAATCCCTACCGGAAAGTCTGTCGTAATCTTCAAAGACACCTCCTCCATTCCGCTCGCGGGTCTCGCGCTCCTCAACTCCGTCGGCGGGACAGTCACCAAACGCTGGGACAATATCGGAGTCGCTTTCGTCTCCGGGCTTTCTGTCAGCGCACTCGCAACACTGAGCGCCAGCACTCTCATCGAATCCGTAGGCAACGACCGCATCCTCAACTGGCTGCCGAGGGTGACGACTGCTGGCGCAATTCAGGGAGATGTAGCAGCGGTGCCGCAGAACGATCCCGCGAACGCCACATACTATAAGAGTGGCGTTCAGTGGAGCATGCGCGTCATCCAGGCCGACAAGGCGTGGGCCGCCGGCATGCAGGGACGCCCGTCAACTCGCGTCGCAATAATCGACACAGGAATAGACTACGGTCACCGCGAGATCCGCACTCTTGTCGACCTCGCTGCATCCGAGTCGTTTGCGAATCTGATCGTTGGGGTTGCCGATGGCGTTCCCTCAGTCAGTGCTCCAATCGAGCCGCAGCTCCCCGGCGACTCGGCCTTCATGGATAACCATTTCCACGGGACGCACGTCGCTTCTACCGTTGCTTCCAACAACATCAGCGTCGCGAGCATCGCTCCTGACATCACCCTCATCGCGGTGAAAGTACTCAGCATGACGGGCAGCGGATCGTTCGAAAGCGTCGCCAGCGGAATTCGTCACGCTGCGGGCGCTGCCAACGCCGATGTCATCAACATGAGCCTTGGCGCCGAAGTGGAGCCAGGTGAAGAGGGAGTTCCCGCTCTTCTGGAGCTGATGAGGCGTGTCATCAAGGATGCCGAAAAGGAGGGGACGATCGTGATCTCCGCGGCGGGCAACTCGGGGCTCAACCTCGACGTCGGAACTGTGGTCGCCACACCGTGCGAGCAGAGCACGATCTGCGTGTCAGCCACCGGTCCTCTGCTCCAACAGAATTTCGACCAGCCTGCGACGTACACGAATTATGGAATCACTGCAATCGAAGTCGCAGCGCCCGGCGGCAATGCAACGGACAACGACTCGACATATCAGACCGAAGATCTCGTGATCGGTGCCTGCTCGCGACGAGCCAGTGAGCCAGGTCTCGCCCCCTGCCGAGTCAGTACTGACGGAGTCGTGTACTTCTACGCCTACGCCGCGGGGACGAGCATGGCAAGCCCTCATGTCGCCGGCCAGGCCGCGATGATCAAGTCTTACAGCCCGACACTCTCGGTGAATGGCCTGCGCGCGAAGATCCTCGGCACCGCGGACGACATCGGAGTGAAGGGCCGTGATGTGTACTCGAATTACGGACGTATCAACGTCGCGAGGGCGCTTGGTTTGAAATGACCGGCGCTGCAATTCTCGAGGGGTGACATGGTGCCCCTCGACGCGACGGCACCCGCAAAGGTCTCATCCTGAGAGGCGATGGGGCCTTTGCGATTTCCATACGCTGCGGACTGCGGATTAAACTGCGGACTGCGGAACGAACCTCGCGGCTTGTGTCCTCGTCTTGCATCCTAGCTTCGCGAGGATGTGACTTACATGGACGCTCACGGTCTTCTCGGCTATTCCCAGCGCGAGGGCGATCTCGCGATTCGTTCGTCCCTTCGCGACTTCATTCAGCACTGCCTGCTCCCGACCCGTGAGACCTGAGCCCGCCGCGCGCGCGTCTCCCGGCGCCGAGACGCTTGGCCTCGTGCGCACGCCTGCCCGCCTAAGCACGCGCCGGACCACCTCGCGCTCTCTCGGCAACAGCGGACGTCCAAGCTCCTCGAGGAGACGTCGCCCAAGCGCGAGCCCCTCCAGCGAGTCGCCGGTCGACAGCATCGCCTCGAGCAGAGCAACTCGCGCTCTCCGGCATTCCAGACGATTTCCGAGATTTTCCCAAGCGTCGGCCGCCGCAGAAAGCGCATCGCGCGCCTCTGTCGCTCGACCCTGCGCCAGGCGCACGAGGCCCACCGCGTGCGCGAGCTGCGCAGCCCCGACCTCCGCATCCGACAGCGCCGGAGCGTTATCAACCAGCTCCGCTGCATCGTCTACGCGGCCGACAGCGATCAGCGCTTCGGCGGCGTAGGGCAGCAGCTGGCGAGCGAGGAACGGCTGACTGAGAGGCACAGACCGCAGCGCGGCTTCAAGAACCTTCGCGGCTTC
Source organism: Gemmatimonadota bacterium (assembly GCA_030775065.1). Taxonomy (GTDB): domain Bacteria; phylum Gemmatimonadota; class Gemmatimonadetes; order Gemmatimonadales; family Gemmatimonadaceae; genus UBA4720. Next base: position 10,771 of record JALYJX010000020.1, read on the forward strand.
GGCATTGCGTCCCTCGGCGAGAGCGACAAGCGCCAGTCCCACTGACCAGCCGCGGTCGCCGAGCTCTATCGCTTCCTCGCCGCTCGTAATTGTCAGCACCGCTGCGCGCATTGCGCGGAACAACGCGTCGAGGCCAACCACTCCCTGATCTCTGCACAGCGCGCGCGCCGCATCGGCCCAGCTCAATGCGCGCTCGTATTCCTGCGCCAGCAACAACGCCTTCACGCCTTCCGCATAAACACGGGCAAGCCGGTCGAACGGCAGCCGTCCCTCACGTAACAGCGCGAGTGCAACATCGAGTCGCGCCACGCCCGCGTTCACCTCGCCGCCCAGTATGCTGAGCTCGGCGAGGCCAACGAGTGCCAACACCTCCTCGGCGCCCTGTGCATCGCGTGACGAGAGCGACAACCCGTGCAGCAAGAGAGTCTCCGCGCGATCGAGATCGCCGCGTCCAAGCCATAACCGGCCAAGGTCGTCGTAGATGGGCCCGAGCTCTCGGCTGGGCGATTCGTCACCGAGGAGACGCAGCGCTTCGTCGAGCGCCTCCGCTGCACCTTCGGTGTCGCCCTCCTCCACTCGGAGTGTTGCGAGGCCGCGGAGAACACGCGCCGTTTGCTCACTTTGCCCGAGACTGCGCCACAACCGTAGGGCGTCTTCAGCGTACTGGCGGCCTGCTGCGCCGCGGCTCTGTCGCCAGGCTACCGCCGCCAGTCGCTCCAGCACTTCCGCTGCGCGAACGCCCTCGTCGCCGATCTCCTCGAGCGAGGCCAGCGCGTTCTCGTAGTGTTCGGAGGCATCATCCCACGCTCGCAGACGCACCGCTTCATCGCCGGCAAGTCGCGCGTATTCATAAGCGTGCTCGTGGTCGCCGCCGAGCCGGAAATGATAGGCGAGCTCGTCGAGGCGCCGGGAAGGTCTCGCCGCGCGTTTCTCGAGAGCCGCCGCGACGCGACGATGCAGCATTCGGCGCCGGCGCGAGATGATGCTCTCATACAGCGTCTCCTGCATCAGCGCGTGCGGGAATACGTAGGACTCCCCGCTCTCGTTTCTCTCTTCACGCAACAGTTGATGGGCGACGAGCTGCTCCAGAACTTCGACCAGCTCCTCCTCGGAAAAGCCTAGTACTTCGCGCAGATCCTCGAACTCGACGATGCGTCCGATCACCGCCGCTGCCGAAAGCGTTTCCATCGCTCGCGGTCCGAGAGCGTTTACACGAGCGAGAATCGCTTCGCTGACTGTTGACGGCAGCCGTGTACGCGCGAGTGCGGCAGCAGCATCGGCCGTTGGCTCGAGTACCCCGCCCTCGGCAAGCACCGAGACCAGCTCTTCGACGAAAAGTGGATTCCCTTCCGCTCTTCTCCATATCTCCGCGGCAAAAGTGGAATCGGGCTCGGCGCCGAGCATGCACCGGAGCATTTCGGTGGTCTCATCGCGCCCGAGGGGCGAGAGCCGCATGTCTTCGCCGGCGCGGTCCCGCGCGAGCGAGCCGAGCAATCGCCTCAGCGGATGTGCGGCGTGCAGCTCGTCTGAGCGGTAGGTGACGACCATCATCAGACGAAGCGATGTCGCGCGGTGCGCCAGGTGGTGGAGGAGCTCGAGTGAAGTCTGGTCCGCCCAGTGAACGTCTTCGAGGACGAGTAGCATCGGATCGTCCGTTGCCAATCGCTCGAGAACGCCGAAGATCAGCGCGTAGGGCCGTTCGCGGTCGCGATCCACGGCTTGATCGGGTGCTGCTGCTGCGCCTTCGAGCTGCGGAAAAATCGGAGCGAGAATGGCGCGAAGCGGTCCGAGAATCTTTGCGACTTCTTCGCCTTCACCTCGCGCAATCCGGAATCGCAGGGCGTCCATGAACGGCGCATACGGAACGGAGGACTCTGTGCTGGAGCAGCGTCCTTCAACGACGCGGATATGTCTTGCGGTTGCTTCCTGTTTGAGATCGCGGACGAGACGGCTCTTGCCGACGCCGGCGTCGCCGCCCAGGAGCAGCACGGTCCCATGCCCCTCGACAGCCCGGTCGAGGCGCTCGAGAAGTGAGCGCAGCGGCGCTTCACGACCTACCGACGTCGGACAGACGACAGATCGGATCATGGATGGTGCGAATGTTTACGCTGATCAACGCGCAATTTGTGCCACGGCGGTTTGCGCCGGAAACGGCTACGGGGCGGGGGCGGCCCCCATTTTTCCGGCGACGCGCGCGCGAATCTCGGTCAAGGGCGGCAAAACGCCCATGAACGCCAATGCTCCACCGTCGACGAGGATGGTCCCGTCATCCGAACGGACCTCGAATGAGCCATACGGCCCGGACTCGAGCTCGACGTCGACGCCGAGGTCGCGGCGAAGCATCGCTGCCGCCCGGGCAGTGTGGAAGTTGGTGACTCAGTAAACGCAGCGACGGATGAGTATTCGCATGTTCTCAACGTTTCGCGGCGATGTGAGCGGTGCAAGTCTTCTGCCCGCCGCTGAATCATTGATCAGTGTAGCGAGGCGCCGCTCGCGTGTCGCTTCCAGTTTAGCGTTCAAAACCCAGCGTATGGCAAGCTTGCGATAACCGGGCGGTTGGGATTCGAAGAATTGCCAGGCGCGCTTGTTCGCCTTGAAACGCTTTTTTTCGGCCGGCGGCAGCGGCGCAGTTTTCTGCTGCTCGAACAAATAGACGCCCGATTTGGCCGGGTCGCGTGCTTCGAATGCTCGCTTCCCCGCAGGTTGCATGAGTCCGTTCTCGATGAGCTCGTTTGCGCGGCCAATGTTGACCAGGCTCCAGTTGCTGCCTCGTCTTCGCGGAGTGAAACGGTTCGTGTAACTCTCGGCGTCCAGCGTTTTTCGAATGCCGTCGATCCATCCGAAGCAGAGCGCCTCATCCACCGACTCCGGCCAGGTAATGCTCGCCTTTCCGGTGCTTTTCTTGTAAAAGCCAACCCAGAGCTCGGTTTCCGATGCGTGATTGTGCTCGAGCCAGCGACGAAAATCGGCCGGCGTTGGAAAGAATCTGGGCTTCATACCTTTAGAGTGAGAGTAACTGCAACCGAGAACAGCATGCTGTGAGCCTGCAGGGTTTGCAGGCGGAAGCTTGGAGCTCACTACGACAGGATAGATCGTCTCTTGTCATGAGCACTACTCTGTCCCTGGCGTCGGCAGCTCCGGGCTTAGAGCTTGAAAATCTGTAGGATCACGGCATGCCGTTCTCACTTGATTTTATCGCCTGACCCGTGGCCTTGAGCACTTTTGCCCGCAACGAGGCGTACCTGGCGCGGCTACTGAGGGAGAATCCTTTTCCCCAAGCGGCAGAGTGACCTGGTGCCGCCCGAGCGCGCAGCGGTCATCGAGCGATCAGCAGGCAGCGTGTTGTCCTCAGTTTGCCGTTGTCTTTGCCGTTCCGTTCACCCACCGCGCCAGCCAGTCAGCGACTTCCTTATAGAAAAACCGGGAATTGTACGCGTTGAGTATCCAGTGATTCTCCTCCGGCCACACCAGAAGCCGACTGGGAATCTGACGACGCTGCAGCAGTGACCACATCTCGAGCGTGTTGTTCATTGGCACGCGATAGTCCTTCTCCCCAACGGAGAGAAGCATCGGCGTCTTGAACTGCGCCGCGAACCGCGCCGGGCTCTGCGTTCGCCAGACTTCGTTCTGCTCCCATACCGGGCCGAGCGACTGGATCTCGCGATGATAAATCACGTCCGAGGTGGCCCACTGAGACTCGAGGTTCACGAGACCCGCGTGCGAGATGAGCGCCTTGAACCGCGTTCCCGACCATGCCTCGAGAGCGTTCGCGAGATGGCCTCCGTAACTCGCTCCGCCCGCGACCTGCCGCGAGGCATCGATGAACGGAAAGCGACGGATCGCTTCATCCGCCCCCTCGATCAGCTCCTCAGCTGGTCCGCGCAGCGGATCGCCCTGAATGTTCTGCGCGAACTGCTCGCCGAATCCGGTCGACCCGGTGTAGTTCGTCATCAGCATCACGTATCCCGGCTTCGCCAGGAGGTGATAATTCCAGCGCAGCGAGATCTGGTCGCGCCACATGTTGTGTGCGCCGCCATGAATCAGCACGAAGAGCGGATACTTCTTCTTCGCGTCGAAGTTCGGCGGCAGCACGATCATGTTGTGAATCTTCCGGCCGCGCTTTGATGTGAACCAGAAATGCTGCGGTGGCTGCCAGTCGATTTTCCGCGCATCGGCGACCGCGAACTCGGTCAGATTGCTGTGCGTCTTTCCGTTGATGTCGATGCGAACGACTTCGGCAGGGTCGACGGAAGAGGCCCAAAGCGCAATCATCACCGGCGACTTGTCGGCCATCCTCAATGCGCTGTATACGCCGCGTTTCGGATCGATGAAGGGCCCGGCCTGCCCGCCCTGAGCCGGGACAGTGAAGAGCTTTTCCAGTCCCGCGTCTTCCGCGGTGAAGTACATGGTCCTGCCATCGGGTGTGATCACGTAGTCGTCGACGGAGCGATCTGTCTGCGCGACAACGCGCTCGTTTTTCATCGACGGCCAGTCGAATGCCACGAGACGCGTGAGGTTGTAGACCTTCTTGTTGTTCGGTGAGAACTTCGCGAAGAAAGTCTTGCCGTCAGGGCTGAACGAGGGACTGGAGTACTCTCCGCTTGCGCTCGCAATGCGCTCGGGCTCGCCGCCTGTGACCGCAACACGATAAAGATTCACGGGAACTTCTGCGTGGGCGGCAGTGTTGCGCGCCGTCGTGACGGCGAAAACGATCGACTTCCCGTCCGGCGACCACTCTGCGTCGATGTCCTGCCTCGAGCCCTCCGCTGTCGGCACGCCGAAGCCGGGTTGACGAACCAGCTGTGTTCCAGCGAGGAGATCTTTGGCTGGTCCGGCTGGATCGAGGTTCTGTAGCACCAGGTGGACCTGCTTGTCATCGAGCCAGCGGTCCCAGTTCCGGACGGGGAAGGCGTCGTAAGCCCGGACCTTTTCCTTCCTCTCTTTCTCCTCTTGCGCGGCTTTCTTGTTCGCTTCGTCGTCCATGGCGCCGGGATAAACGACGCTCGTGTAGAGCAGAGCCTTTCCATCGGGACTGAATCGCGGAGAGCGCGCGCCCGTCGAGAGTGTGGTTATCCGTCGCGCTTCACCACCGGCAGGATCCTGGAGGTAGATCTGGTTAACCTCGTCGCCCTCGCGCTTTGCGGAGAAGGCGATCATACGGCCGTCGGGGGACCACGTGACTTCGCTCTCGACGTCCTTTGTCTCAGTGAGGCGGCGCGGCTTTGTCTTTCCATCGCTGCCTGTGACCCAGAGATCGGAAGACTGCTCCTTCGAGTCGTACGAGGGGTCGGTGACCGAGAACACCACCCATTTCCCATCGGGACTGAGAGCTGGAGAGGCGACGCGCATCATCATCCACATCGACTCGTGCGTCAGCGCCTCCTTGCCGGCGGTCTGTGCGCCGAGGGAGGTCGTCGCAAAGAGAGCGACAAGGAAAATCGACGATCCACGTTTCACGAACATCAACTGTTCTCCTGGTTTTTTGCGAGCGCCCGCCGCCTGAGCAGTGCGCCAAAGAAAAGCAGCGCGGCTCCGGTGAGGAGCGCGCCGGGTACCGAAGTCACGAAGCCGCTGACATTGATACCACCTGCCTCGAGAGTTGGTCCGAGCAGGGCGAGTACCGCAGAGATCATTACAAATGCGCCAATCACAATCAGAATGGTTCCGAAGCGTCGCATCAATCACCTCTACTTCGAAAGTTCAGCCATTCGGAGGCGAGCAGACCGAGCAGTACCGAGTCCTGGGTTTCGCCGCCCACATGATAGCGCTCCCGAAGATATCCCTCTTTGCGAAACCCCAGGCGCTCGAGCGTGCGGAGCGAGGCGGTATTCCGGGGATCGACGTCGGCTTCCAATCGGTGAAGCGACAGTGGTCCGAACGCAAAGTCAACAAGGATAGGGAGCATCTCGGCCATCAGCCCCTGCCCCCACTGCACTCGCGCGAGCGCGAAGCCGAGCTCGGCTCGCCTGTGGCCATGGTCGAGACCAGCGAGTGTACACGTGCCGATAACAACGTTGTCGTCACGGCGGGCAAGGCCCCACTGAAACAGGGACCTCGTTTTGAATCCGCTCATGATGTGGTCGAGCAGCTTCGCCGCGTCATCTTCCGTCGGCAGGGCGGGATGACTCCAGTAGCGCGTTACCTCGGGATTGCCGAATATCGAAAAGAGCGCCGGGACGTCAGCACGTGTCAGCGCACGCAGGTGAAGGTTCGATGTGACGAGCGTTGGCAGCTCTGATTCGTCGAGCTCAATGCCTCCATTCTTCATCACCATGCCTACTCTCTGCGAAGACGGGTTACGGTTACTGGTTAGGCTATTATGACACGGGACGGATTTGCCCGTCACTATCCGCGATCGAGCCTTTAACTTGCAATCTGGCCAGACTAGCCATACATTTTACTAGCTAGACTGGCTAGTTGGGCCGACCACAGTTCTGGAGGCTTCTTGACTGTATGGACCCTGGAAAAAGCAAAAAACCAGTTCTCCGAAGTCGTTCGTCGTGCCCTGGGCCGCGGTCCCCAGGAAGTGCGGCGCGGCAGGCACGATGCAGTCGTCGTCCTGAGCAAAGCCGATTATGAGCGGCTCATAGCGCCTCAGAATCTGGCCCAGTTTCTCCGACTCTCGCCACTCGCTCGCGCGGTAGCGGCGGGCGAGATTAGCATCGAGCGCTCCAAAGACAATGCGCGGGATGTCGAGATCTAGGAGTTTTTCGGCATGAGGTACCTCCTCGACACAAACGTCCTCTCGGAGCTGGTGAAGCCAAAACCGGCAGCCAAAGTTGCGCGATGGGTGTCCGGACGCTCGACGCTCGATCTTTCAATAAGCTGCCTCACCATCGGCGAGATTCTGGGAGGCATTCGTCTCCTTCCCGCAGGTGGAGCACGTAGACTCGAGCTCGAGGCGTGGGTCGCTCATGATCTCACCGATCGGTTCCACGGACGAATCCACGCGATAGACACCGATGTCGCGGAAGTCTGGGGGCGTCTCGTCGCCGACGCGAAGCTCAGCGGGCGACCGCTGCCGGTGATTGATGGCCTGTTGCTCGCGACTGCTGCAGTTCACCGCCTTACGTTCGTCACCAGGAACGAGGCCGATTGCAGGGACCGAAGCGTCCCGGTGTTGAATCCCTGGACCTAGCGCCCGTTTAATCCATCATCACCTCGACGGAGGCGCCGTATCGCGCATCTATGATTCGAACTCGCGTAGTGCCGGCGCCGCGCTCCAGCTGGTAATACGGTAGCCTCGCCCAGTCCAGGAAACGACGACCCGGTTCGCTGCGCGCGGCCGCAACTGCGGCGGGGTCGTTCGCATTCTTCTCGATCGTCACTTCATCGAACGTCAGGCGGCGTGAGACGCCGGGAGCGAGTGACACAGTGCCCCGCCAATAGCGCGCTCCGTCGTCGGCGTAAACGCGCCATCGCACCGGATCAGCGGGAGACGCTGTGACCATCAGCTCATGACTCAACCATCCGCTCCCGGCAAGGTCGCGCCGAACGATCCCCTCGGCGATCGTCTGCAGTCCGAGCATCGTTATCACATAACCGCAGGTCAAGCCGAGTGCTACGCGCGCAGGACGCCACGCATCTCGACCACTCCTGCGCTCGCGGCGCCGCGACAGCCACACTCCAAGCCCTAGCACGAGAAGCAGCCAGGGATCGATGATGAAAAGTGAATCACCATAGAACCAACGGCCGTTGAACGGCATCAGCCACCGCATTCCGTACGAGTTCATCCAGTCGAGCGTCGGA
>JALYJX010000021.1 GCA_030775065.1 Gemmatimonadota bacterium
CGTACGGGGCGACAAATCCAGCCGAATTCTTTGCTGTTGCCACGGAGTTTTTCTTCGAGAAGCCGGCCGAGTTTCAGCTACGGCATCCGCTCCTCTACACTGAGCTCAAGAAGTTCTATCGCCAGGATCCCGCCCGCGAATGGGGAAGGGAAGGGAGAGAGACGCCATGAGGGGCTTGTCGGCCACGATCATCGTCTGGGTTTCGGCGGCCGGGATCGTTGTTGCGTGCAGCGAGCCGCCGCCCAAGCCGCTGCCTCCGGCCGGGCAGCTGCCGCCCAACACGTTTGCGTTCGGCGTATTTGGCGACGCGCCCTATCAGCGTAGTGAGATGCCCGCATTCAGGCGAGTGCTCGACGATGTGAACCGGTCAGACGTGCAGTGGCTGATTCACGTCGGAGACATTCAGTGGTTCCCATGCACGGATTCGGCTTACCGAGAGAAGCTCGCCGCGATGAACACGATCGATCGCGCCGTGATCTACACACCGGGCGACAACGAGTGGACCGATTGCCATACGTACAAAGAAGGTCGATACGAGCCGCTCGAGCGCCTCGCGAGCCTCCGTAGAATTTTCTTCAGCCGTCCCACCCAGAGCCTTGGCCGGAATCCAGTCGCGCTCGAATCGCAGGGGCAGGATCCAGTGTTCGCCGAGTTTCCGGAGAATGCGCAGTGGACGCGCGGAGGGTTTGTGTTCGCGACTATTCACGTGGTGGGCTCCGGCAATGCGAGCACGTCGTTCCGTGGGCGAACCGCGGCGAACGACGCCGAAGTTGCGCGTCGTACACGCGCCGCGATGGTGTGGCTCGACTCAGCCTTCGCGAAAGCGCGCTCGATTTCAGCGAAAGGCGTCGTTGTCGCTTTTCACGGCAACATGTATTTCGAGAATCCAGCGGAAGAGGTGGGTCCGACCAGACCTTACGCGAGTCTGGTCGCCCGGCTGAGGACGAATGTCGGCGCGTTTGATGGTCCGGTGCTCGCGATTCACGGTGATTCGCACACTCAGCGCGTCGATCATCCTCTTGTCGACAGCACGGGGCGAGCATACGCAAACTTCACGAGGCTGGAGACGTTCGGCGCACCGGAGATTGGATGGGTGCGAGTCGTAGTCGATACGGTCGCCGGGCGTTTTATCCACTACGAGCCTCGGCTCATGCGTTGATGCGCCGACGATTACATTGACGGTCGAGCCAATAGACGAGTCAATGTTGATGTCAGTTCGCAGTTCGCAGTCGGTACGGAGTTCCCAGGTCATCCGCAGTCCGCAGTTCATCAGTCCGCGATTAGTCCGCAGTACGCGATTAGTCCGCAGTCCGCAATTCGGGGTTGCAGTCCTGATCTGGAGCGTATTAGCGACAACCGCGGCGGCGCAAACTCCTCGGCTCTCGGTCGCGCCCGCAGTCGTCAGGCCCGGTGCGATAGTTCGGCTGACTCTCACCGCGCCCGCGACTGATTCGATTACTTCCATTCGCGGCGAGATGGCCGGTGAGGAGCTGCATTTCCTCACCCGCGAGGCGGGCATCTGGCGCGCAATCGGCGGCATTCCCGTCGGCGCGAGTGACAGCGTCGCGGCTCGCGTGATCATCGAGCGCAGCTCAGGTAACGCTGATACGTCGAGGGTATGGGCGAAGCTTCCGCCTCCGCCACGTGCACGAGCGGGCGCCCGACGGGGGAGGCCACGTCGTCTCTCCGTCGACACTCGATTCACCCGGCCGCTCGACGCTGAGACGCGGGCGCGCATCGATCGCGAGAACGCTCGCGCGCGAGAGATAGGCCGCCGGTCGCATTCGACTCCTTACATGTGGACGACCTCATTCCTGCGCCCGCGATCCTCGACAGTCACGAGCCGCTTCGGCTCCGGCCGCTCGTTCAACGGCGTCGTGTCGAGCAGGCACCTCGGCGTGGACTTCCGCGGCGGGGTCGGCGCGCCGGTGGTTGCGGCGAACCGCGGCGTGGTTGCGCTGGTGGACAGGTTCTTCCTCGCCGGGAATGTCGTGTACATCGATCACGGCGGCGGCGTTGTGACCGGATACTTTCATCTCAGCCGGACAGACGTATCCGAAGGAGAAACCGTCGAGCGGGGGCAACAGATCGGCCTCGTTGGCGCGACCGGACGCGTGACCGGTCCACATCTCCACTGGACAGCTCGTTACGGGGCGCTCACCGTGAATCCACTCGATCTCGTTGCGATCCAGAGCGGGTGGTACGGCGGACGATAGTGATCGCGGCATCGCGGGATCGCGACATCGGCATCGCGGCCTCGCTCACCCGGCGATTATCTTTAGCGCGAAACCTTTTCGCCGTCCCTACCCGTAGTCCTCAATAATGCGCGCCACACTCAAGCAGGTCTTCGCCGAATACGGCGCAATCGCCGTCGTCCTCTACCTCGTGCTCTTCACCGTCGTGATGGTCGGCGCGTACTTGGCGATTCGACTCGGCTGGACTCCGGGCAGCGTCTCGGGCCAGGCCGGCGCGTGGACGGCGGCGTACATAATCACGAAGATCACTCAGCCGTTGAGGATTGCGGCCACCGTCATGCTCACCGCTTTCATCGGGAAGCTGTGGAAGAGGGGCGCCAAGCCAGACGTCACGGCCTAGCCGCGGCACCCAACACAAAGTCAACTGAGAACAACACGCTACCCGCTAAACGCTGAGCGCTAAGTGCTGCGCGCTTACGACTGTGAACCAGCGCGCAGCAGAGAGCGGCTAGCGATGAGCGGGTAGCGTGTTGTTCTCAGTTCCTGGCAGCTCTCAACAAGAGTAAAGCTTGCCGCAACTTCATCTCGATACGGATCTGGGTGGCGATGTAGACGACCTTTGCGCGCTGGCGATGGTGCTTGCGTGGCCGGACGTCGAGCTCGTCGGGATCACGACCGTCGCGGAGCACGAAGGCAAGCGCGCGGGGTATGTGCGGTACGCGCTGGAGCTGGCCGGACGTGGCGACGTGCCCGTCGCCGCCGGTGCCGACGCCTCACTCGGATGCTATCGCTCGTGGCCGGAGCTCCCCGAAGAAACCGATTATTGGCCCGAGCCGATTGATCCGATTCCCGCGCCACTCGACGACGCGCTCGATCTCCTCGAGCGAAGCATTGAATCAGGCGCGATTGTCGTCGGCATTGGCCCATTCACGAATCTCGCGCTTCTCGAGCGCCGGACTCCGGGAATTCTCGAGCGCGCGAGCCTCGTGCTCATGGGTGGCTTCGTTCATCCGCCGAGGGAGGGCTACCCCACGTTGACCAACGAGATGGATTACAACGTCCAGGTCGATGTCGAATCGTCGCGCCTAGTGCTCGAGCGATCGTTCCCGACGCTCGTTCCGCTCTCGGTAACCGTGGAGACTTTCATTAGGCGGGCCGATCTGGCACAGATTGGAAAATCAGGGCCGCTCGGTGAGCTGATTGCTGCGCAGGCAAAAGCATTTGCGAGGGACGAGAACACGCCGCCACACAAGAAGACCTTATGGCCAGCCTTGCCGGCGGACACAATCAACTTTCAGCACGATGCGCTGGCCTGCGCGATTGCGCTCGACTGGTACAAAGGCGTGCAGATGGAAGAGCTGCCTCTGAGATTCGAGGTCGAGGACGGATATCTTCGGGAGATCGTCGATCCCGGCGGGCGAATGACAACGGTCGTCACACGAGTCGATGGAGACGCATTCAGCAATTACTGGGTTGAGGTAATCTCACGCAAATCGGCTAGCTTTGGAGGGCTGAAATAGTCAGGTGTTTATCGGGTTCGACCCCCTCGGCGAACCCCGCTGAAACATCCCGAGGCCCGTGTGCGTAAATCCGGTATGGCCCCTCTAGTGGAGGTGCCTGCTTATCGCCCCGCCCCCGCAATCAACTCTGAGAGCTTGTCATGAAACGCGCATCGTTCGTCGTCCTGGGTTTCCTTCTACTCACCGGCGCTGCATCAACTAGTGCCCAGAACCCGGGAGCCGCGCGGCCCGCCGGGCCCCCCGGCGGTCAGCCGCCCGCCGCGAATGGCGAAGTCCGCGGCGCAGTCATGGATGGGGACGCCAACATTCCAGTCGCCAGGGCGACGATCGTAGTCCGCGCCAGGCGCGACTCGTCGCTCGTCACCGGCACGGTCGCCCGTGACGATGGTACGTTCCGCGTGCAGGGTCTGCGTCCCGGCGAATACTATCTTCGCATCACGTCGATCGGATACGGCCCGCGCAACGAGCTGTTCACAGTCGGCGCTGAAGGCCCGCAGGCCATTGCCACCGTCAGCGTCAAGCTCAGCAAAGTCGCTGTTACCCTGACGGGTGTCGAAGTGACTGCCGCACCCCCGACCATCACCATCGAGCCCGATCGCAACAGTTACAAGGCAAAGGATGTCGCAGCGACCGCGACGAACGCGAGCGATGTGCTCGACCACGTTCCTTCGGTGGCTGTCGACGGTGACGGTAAGGTGAGCCTTCGCGGAAACGAGAACGTCGCGATTCAGATCAACGGCCGTCCCGCTCCAGTGCGCGGCACGCAGCTTGGCTCGTATCTCAAGCAGCTTCCTGCCTCGATCGTCGAGCGCGTCGAAGTCATCCCGACCCCATCGGCTCGTGAGGATCCCGAAGGAATGGCGGGCATCATCAACATCGTCCTGAAGCAGAACGTCGATCTCGGTCTGAGCGGTGGTGTTACCGTCGGCTCAGCCGCCGCCAACGGCCGCTACAACATGTCCGGCAACATCGGCAACCAGACCGGTCCGTGGACGCTCTTCACGACGTATGGCTACAACGCGGATGACCGCGGCATCGTCGGGATCAACGACCGCGAGAAGTACAACACGCTCGGCCTGCTGTCGGGAATCACCGAACAGGATCTTGCCGGCCGCAACGTGAATGCCGGACACAACTTCTCGACGAACGTGGACTACAAGCTCAACGATCGAGACGTCCTCACCAACGTGCTGGCGCTGAACTTCCGTGACTTCACGGACAATACGCGGACCGGCTACACCGAATTGAGCAGCGCACGCTCCATCCTTGATCGCTACGACAGGATCAAGGATTCGGACGTGAATTCGTGGGTCGCGGATTACACTCTCGCCTGGAAGCGGACGATCGAGCCGCGCAAGCACGAGATTTCGACCGAGATTCGCCTCAACCGCGCGGCCGATGACGATCACACGATGCTCTGGCGTCAGCCGCCTGCTTCGTCTTCCTCGACACGTCTCGAGGGCGAGCGGAACACGACAGATGCGCTGACTCGGACATTCAATGGTCAGCTCGACTACACGCGCACCCTTGCCGCGCGCACGAAGCTCGAGACAGGGTTCAGGAGCACGGCGCGCTGGCTCGACAGGGATTATCTCGTCGAGAAGGACGCGCTCGGCACCAATCAGTGGGTGATCAGCAACCTCAGCAACGATTTCAACTTCAACGAGCAGGTGCAGGCAGCGTACGGCGTGCTCAGCCATGGACTTGGAAAGTGGGAGCTCCAGGGTGGACTTCGTGCTGAATACGCGAACCGCGATTTTGCTCTGAAGAATCCGTCCACGAGCTACCCGTTCAGCTACACCAGCGTTTACCCGAGCGGCATTGCGCGGTACAAGATCAGTGACGCGACAGAGGCGAAAGTAGGGTACTCGCGGCGTGTTCGTCGCCCGGGCACGCAGGAGCTGAATCCGTTCCCGTCGTTCTTCGACGTGCAGAACGTGTTCATCGGCAATCCTAACCTGCGGCCCGAGTACACGGACGCGATCGAGCTCGGCTGGAGCCGCAACGGCGCAATGACGACGGTTCAGCTATCGCCGTTCTATCGTCGCACAACCGACGTCATGCGCGTCGACATCAACACGGCCGACATCATCGACGGTCGTGAGGTGACTTCGGTGAGCTTCAAGAATCTCGAGACGAGCACGTCGTGGGGTTCGGACCTGAATAGCTCGCTCAAGTACAAGATGTTCAACGGCTTCGCCAACTTCAGCCTGTTCAGGGTTGTGACCGATGGTGGATCGCTGTCGACGCTTTCGTCTGACGCAGTTACCTGGACCACGCGCTGGAACGGGACGGTTACGCTGACTCCGGCAACGACAGTGCAGGCGACTTATTTCTACCGCGCGCCGGTGGACATCGAGCGTGGCCGCTTCTCCGCGCAGTACGGGAGCAACTTCTCAATCCGCCAGAAGCTGATGCAGGACAAGGGTACGATCAGCCTGCGATTCCAGGATCCGTTCAACACGATCGGGTTCAAGATCAAAGCGGGTGACGACAACCTGACTCAGATCACGGAGCGGAAGTTCGGCGTCCGCGCGACGTACCTGACGTTCCAGTACAACTTCGGCCGGCCGCCGCGAGTTCGGCAGCCGACGCAGGATCAGCAGCCGCAGGGGCAGACGGGTTTCCCACCCCCGTAAGCAACTGGGATAATGACGAAAGCCCCGGAGATTTCCTCTCCGGGGCTTTTTCATTGGGAACTGAGAACCACACGCTGCCCGCTGATCGCTGGGCGCTAACCGCTTCGCGCTAACCACATAAACCAAACCGCGTGCCCGACTGTTGTCCGCGCGCAGCGAACAGCGGCTGGCGATCAGCGGTTAGCGTGTAGTTCTCAGTTTCTTTTGTCCTTACCGTGCTTTCACGCCATCCGTAGCCGGTGCCGGCGTGAATACTTCGACCGACAATGAGAAGGTGCGTGTCTCATGCGGCTGGAGCGCTCCGACACCCACTATCTGTCGCGATAACTCTTCACCCCGGTCGTTGCGGATCGTCAGGAGCACCGAGTACTCCCACGGATCCGCGACGGGGTGATCGATTGTTCCCTCCACTTTGAGAGCGGAGAAGCTCGGGGTCTTGTGACGGCCAACGTGCGGGTCCCAGCGAAGACTCTTCTGGCAGATCGGACAAATCGTCGCGCTCTGAAGGATCGTCGCCCTGCAGTGAGGACAGGTGCGCGATTTTCCCACAGTTGTCTGAGCCGTCGAGCTCATGAGGCCGCGCTTGTCTCCATTCTCAGCCGTGACGGACTTGCGGCTTTCTCTTCCCATCCGAACTCCGCCTGGCCACGCATTCTCGATCCGGCCGCGACAGTGAGCGAGCCGGCCTTGAGATCGCCGTTCAGAACGCCGGTCTCGAGCAGCTCTACGCGCGACGCCGCGTCTACATTCCCCTCGAGCTCACCGGCAATGATGACCGCGCTCGCTCGCACGCCACCTGTTACCTTTGCGCCCTGCTCGATTGTAAGATTGCCTTCCACATGGACATCGCCCTTGAAGCGTCCGGCAACGCGAACATTGCCGGCTCCTTCGATCTTTCCTTCGATCGCCAGATTCTCGGCAATCAGTGTCTCTTTTGATTCACGCTGCGTCGAGCGCGCAGGCTGGTTGTAGTTGGATGAGCCGGAAGCGAATGACTCTTCGGTTTTCGGCGGGACGCGGTCGACCGGCATCGGTGTCGGCTCCTTCGCATTCGAGGACGATTGATCTTTCCAGATGGCCATGATTCCAGACTCCTTTACTTATTGTAGTGGCGCAGGTGAGCTGGTGCCTCGATCTACGACGACAACGCGCCCCTCTTGAACGTACATCCTGAGCCGAGCTAGCTGCACTATTAGAATGGTCTGTTGCGCGCCAAGCGGTAAGACCCTCACAGCCTGTAATTCACCGCAAGATAGCGGCCTCGCTTCGATGATTTCGTGGTAGCGCTGTTCTCTCTCGCCGCCCTGACGAGCGCTTTTCTGCTTTTCTGGGTCGAGCCGCTGTTCGCGAAACTCGTGCTGCCACTGCTCGGCGGCTCCCCCGCCGTGTGGAATACCTGCCTGATGTTCTTTCAGGCAGTGCTATTGCTCGGTTACCTGTATGCGCACGTCACCAGCCGTTATCTCGACGGGCGAAGACAGGCGCTGACGCACGTCGGCTTGCTTGCCCTCGCGTTGCTCTCGCTGCCAGTTGCCATCCCGGGAGGATCGACGCCGCCTGCATCCGGCAACGTGATTCCGTGGCTGCTCGGACTGCTCTCGATTGCCGTCGGTGCTCCGTTCATGGTGCTCGCGGCCACGGCTCCTCTGCTGCAGCGCTGGATGTCGAATCTCGATCATCCGGCCGCTGAGAATCCTTACATGCTCTACGCCGCGAGCAACGCGGGGAGTCTCCTCGGTCTGCTCGCGTTTCCACTTGTGATGGAGCCCAACCTGCGCCTCGGGCAGCAGTCGCGGCTGTGGAGTGTGGGATACGCGGTGGCGCTCGTGCTCGTTGGCGCATGTGCGTGGGTTGTGTGGAAACGATCCCCGTCGGTGGTTCCCGCACCTCTCGCGACAGGTGAAACCAGCGAGCCCACACCAGCACCAGCCTGGCTTGATCGCGCCAGATGGATCGCGCTTTCCTTCGTACCATCGAGTCTGCTGCTCGGCGTAACTACGTATCTGAGCACCGACGTCGCCGCCGTCCCATTGCTGTGGGTTGTCCCGCTCGCGCTCTATCTCACGACGTTCATCATCGTCTTTGCAAGGCGAAGCCGCGAGCCGATGCGTGTGGCCGCAGTCGTTCACGCTCTGCTGGTGATGACGCTGATCCTTGTCGTCTTCTGGGATGAGGACCTCGATCTCGGCCAGCAGTACTTCCTTCATCTCGCGGTGTTCACTGCCACTGCGCTCGTTCTGCACGGCGAGCTCGCCGCGCGTCGACCGGCGCCGGCACATCTTACAGAGTTCTATCTGTGGATGGCACTGGGTGGCGCACTCGGCGGCGCATTCAATGCGCTCGCTGCGCCCCTCCTGTTCGACTCTATCCGGGAGTACATGCTGGTAGTGGTGCTGGCCTGCTTCCTCAGACCCAGCTGGCGCACGCGAATAGAGGAGTTCCTGAGCCCCGGCGGCGCTCCGTCGATCTTCACGGCGCTGATCCCCGCGCTTCTGCTTGCGATCTTCTGGCGGGACGTCGGCAATCGCGAGCTCCTGGGAGTCTCCACCAAGGTTATTCTGTCTGTCGTCGCCGGCGTGCTCACGCTCGTCCTGAGCTCCAATACGCTTCGATTTGGAGTCAGCATAGCCGCGATTGCAATCATCGGCGAGACGATGGTCCAGCGTCCTTTGCGGGCGCTCTTTACGGACAGATCATTTTTCGGAGCGTACCGTGTCGAGCGGACGTCGGGCCCGGCGAATTTCCTTACCCACGGCACGACGATTCACGGCGCGCAGTTTCTCGATTCTGCGCGAAGGCGCAAGCCGGTGACGTACTACCACCCGAATGGTCCAGTCGGGCAGCTGTTTGCGGGATTCTGGGGGGGATTACCGAACAACAAGATCGGAGCGGTCGGCTTGGGCGCGGGCAGTCTCATCTGCTACTCGAAGCCCGGCGAGGAATGGACGTTCTTCGAGATAGATCCCCTCATCGAACGTATCTCACGGAACGCGAAGTACTTCACGTTCCTGAAAGACTGTGGGAAGGTGCAGCCGAAGGTCGTGATTGGGGACGCCAGGTTGACGCTCGGACGTCAGCCTGAAAAGCGGTTCGGTCTTCTGATGATCGACGCGTTCAGCTCCGATGCGATCCCGATTCACCTGCTGACGAGGGAAGCATTCCGCGTTTACAAGCGTGTGCTCGACGATCGCGGTGTGCTGTTCGTGCACATCAGCAATCAGCGGCTCGATCTGGAGCCGGTTGTCGCGGCGCTCGCTGCCGATGCGGGCATGATCGCTCGGATCAACGACTATGAGCCGCAGAAGGACGGGGACCTGGACCTGGACTACTCGGCTGACTGGGTGATACTGGCGCGCCGAATCGAGGACCTTGGTCCGTTAGCGAAGGACCGGCGCTGGCGGCCGCTCAAGCGCGGTGGATTTCGCCGCGTATGGACGGACGATTACTCCGATATTCTCAGCATTGTCCAATGGTGACCCCGGCACAATAGCGGAGCAAAGTCTACTGAGAGAGGCGCGGGTGCGAGGTGGCAGGAGCCGAGGCTCCCAGGTGTCAGGTCAGGTGCGAGAGTTGGCTTCTTCACGGCGGATCCGATCGGTTGTCCCCGCGGTCGCTCAGGGCGCGAATCAGCCCATACAGCATTTTTCTGACTTCCACCAGCTGGCTCGTCAACGTCAAACACTGAGGCCGACTGATGGCTTTCAAGTCAGCTGCGGTCAGCAGGTGGTACTCGAGCTCAGTCGCAGAATTGAGAGACATGCGCAGATAACGGCATGCTTCGCGCGCCGTGCGCTGCCCTCGGCTCTCCACGATATTCGTTGGGACTGACATTGCCGCATTGATCATCTGTGTCCGCATGCCGCTTTGGCTCGACCCGCGAATTTTGCATGCCACACGGTGGGTATCGAGCGCCAGCGTCTGAGCCTTCTGCCAAACCTTGAGTTTCTTGAAATCGCTCATCGGTTGATGATGAACGCAGGCGGCCCGGAGTCCCAAACCGATCCCATGCATGCAGCGCCATTTCATTGCGCGTGTTTCTCTGACGCCTGACCTGCGACCTCGCGCCTGGATTCCTCGGGCCTGGCACCTGTGATTCTCTCCGTTGATCCTAGGTCGATCGCGCCCAAACAGACCCATGATCTCGGTCATTCACGAGAACTTCATCCGCCATCAGTTTTCGTCTGTCCCGCTCGGCGGGTGAGTTGTACCTTTGACCCGCCGGAGGCTGTCCCACGTGCCTGCTCAAAGTTCGGTCAGGCCCGTGCGCTCTCGTTAACCCTTCGCAACGGAGCACAGCATGGCCATCAACACGCAAAAGGTATTTGTCGGAGGACTAGTCGCAGGCGTCGTACTGAACATCGTCGATTACCTCGGGAATGGCGTCATCCTCGCCGACAGGATGAAAGCCGACACGGAGGCGTTCAAACCCGGGCTGAGTGAGATGATGATGTCGGGAAGCGCGATTGCCATGTACGTCATCTCCGATCTGGTCATCGGGTTGCTGCTCGTTTGGACCTATGCAGCGATGCGTCCCCGATTTGGCCCTGGTCCAAGGACGGCTGTGCACGCAGCGCTGCTGTTCTGGATCCTCAGCGCGATCGTCGCGGCGGGATACCTCCACATGGGAGCGATGTCGGCGGCCACGTGGTGGATGTACGCGTGCTTCTGGCTCGTGGGTCTCATAGTCGCCGCGATCGTCGGCGCGAAGCTGTACACTGAAGAAGGCAGCGCGGCCGCAGCGTAGCTCGATGGTGATTGCTCAGGCGCGCGTGTATTCCGCGCCTGGGCGTGTGCGCAGGCGTGCCTCGTCACTGTGAATCAATTGCGATGACCTCATGACTGCGACTCAATCACTCGCCAGGGAATACTCGGCCAGCTCCGACGCATATGCCCGTCGCTGGGCGCCGGTGATCGCACCTATGGCCAAGCCGATATTCGGCGCACTCCCTCTTGCCGGACCACCATTGGTTCTCGACGTCGGTTCGGGAACTGGAGCAATGCTTCCCTATGTGAGAGCTGCGGCCCCGCAGGCACGCGTCGTGGGGCTCGACCGCGCCGAGGGAATGCTGGATATCGCGAAGGCGGCGGGATGGAGAGCAGTCGCCGTCGCTGACGGTCAGAAACTTCCCGCTCGTTCAGGTGCCGTCGATGTGGGACTGCTCGTGTTCGTGTTGTTTCACTTTCCGGATCCAGTCGAAGCGCTGAGAGAGATGCGGCGGGCACTTCGTCCGGAAGGTCGCGTCGGAATCGTCGTATGGGGCACTGATCCTGGTGTGCCCGGTGCGTCTGTGTGGATGGAGGAGCTCGACCGCAAGGATGCGGCGCCCGATACGCGCGATCCGAGTGTCGTGAAGGTTCAGATGATGAACACTCCGGAGAAGCTCACGCAGTTGATTCACGCGAGCGGGCTCGAGGTCACGACGTTGTGGAGCGAGTGGTTCTGCCACGCGTTCAAGCTCGAGGAGCTCCTCAAGCTGCAGCTCGGGTGCGGTGTCGCATCACGCCGGCTGCCGAGTCTTTCCGCCAAGCGCAGGGCGAAGGTCGAGGCGCGGGTGCGGGAGCGGCTCGCCGAATTCACTCCGGAGCAGCTCGAGTACCGGCCTGAAGTTCTTTTTGCGGTTGCTGGTTGAAACTACAAGCTGAGAGCTGCGGGCAAATCGTTACCTGGCGGCTGCATTCTGGTAGGTGCCCATGATCTCTCCGCTGGCGAGGACGTGTCCCTCCATCTCCTTCAGCAGATCCTTCTTCGTGGGCGGCGTTACAAAAGCAAGCTCCTTGTCGAGCGCGTAAACCTTGAAGAAGTAGCGGTGCCTTCCGATTGGGGGGCACGGACCTCCGTACTCTCTCTTGTCCCAGTCGTTTCGGCCCTGCGCCGCGCCACCCGGGAGACCTTTCTTCGACGCGTCCTCGGGCAGGCTCGACGCCGTTGGGGGAATGTTGTATACAACCCAGTGGACGTAGACTCGCTGCGGTTTCTCGGGATCCGGCGCATCGGGATCGTCCACGATGAGAGCGAAGCTCTTTGTTCCTGAAGGAGCGCCGGTCCAGGAGAGAGGAGGGGATGTGTCGTCACCCTCGCAAGTGCAGCGGGAGGGTATTGCGCCCCCCTGATCGAAAGCCGTTGACATTACTGTGATTGGCATCTTTTGATTTGGTTGAGAGCGAAAACGAATCAGCAAGCCGGGTGCCCAACGACCCGTTTCCCGTTGCCCGTACCCGTTGGCTGCTACCCGTTGGCTGCTACCCGTTGGCCGCTACCACTATGCGTCGACCTGCCGGAGCGGGGCGTGGGCCACCACTATCGTGATGTTGTCGCTTCCACCGCGGGAAAGCGCGAGATCGAGAAGCTCTGATGCGGCTTGCTCCGACGATTTTACGTCGGCGAGGGCCGCGGCGATCTCCTCGTCGGTCACGTGCTTCGTCAGACCGTCGCTGCAAAGCATCACGAGCGATTCGCGCTCGCTGATGTTCAGGCGGGTAACCTCCGGAAGTGCTTCTTCGGCTCCGATGGCACTCGAAAGAACGTTCCTGAACGGGGACCGCTCGAGTCGCTCGCGGGGGAGCACGCCCTTGTCTACAAGATCCTGACCGATCGTCTGATCCCGCGTGAGCTGACGAAGCTCTCCATTCACGGATAAGTACGCCCTGCTGTCCCCCACCTGCACGATATACATCCACGGCCAGACCGCGATTCCCACGGTCAACGTCGTGGCCATCTTCTTCTGGCCGGTTCGGCGCGCAGCCTCCGCGCGAACCGCTTCGTGCGCCTCGAGCGCTGCCGCGCGCAACGCGGTCAGGAATTCGTCGTCCGACGAGGCCCCAGCCGAGTGGTAGCAACGCAGAGTGGACGACACGTACCGCGTAATTGCTTCTGTCGCGAGGCGAGCCGCATCACTGCCCGACGCTGCGCCGCCGACTCCGTCGGCGACGAGAAGCATTGTCGACAGCCGAGTGCCTCTCAGCGGCAGCCCTGCCGGATCGGGAAGACTCGTGCCGTGAATCACTACCTGCGGATGGACGGTGCAGACGAGAAAATGATCCTGATTTTCGGGCCGCACCTTCCCCCGGTGCGTAATCCCGAACATGTCCAGCTCGTCATCGGTCGGTCTCGGTGCCTGGACCGCGACACCGTCAGCTGTTGCTTCCCTGGGTGCCATCCGCGCCTCTTGGAGCTTTTTCCAATGCTACCATGCGGAACGAAGGTCCCGTCGGCAAGGGCCGTCCGCTTCCTACGTAAACAGGAGGCAGTGCGGCCTGCAGGAATTGTGGGCTCGTAAAGGAGGGCTGGTTCTAGCGCCGCCCCCGCTCCAGGTGACATAATCCCGGTTCAACCAGATCTGGACTTGGCGGGATGATTCTTGTTGCAGGCTCCACCGGTAATCTCGGGTCGGAAATCGTGCGTCAGCTGCGCGAGCGCGGGGAATCCGTTCGCGGTCTCGTGAGGGCCACGTCGACGCCTGAAAAAGTTGCGCGCCTGCGGGAAATGGGCGCGGAGACGACGGTCGGCAATCTGCGTGACCGGGCGTCACTCGATGAGGCAGTTCGCGGCGCGCGCACGGTGATTTCGACGGTGTCGATCATCGGGACCGCGCAGGAAGGGGATTCGTTCACCGATACCGACGCGGCCGGCACTATCTCGCTGATCGATGCCGCCAGGGCCGCCGGAGCGGAGCATTTCATCTTTGTGTCTTTCGACGGGTCGAGCTTTCCGGACACACCGCTGTTCGAGGCGAAGGGCGCCGTCGATTCGTATCTCCGGTCCAGCGGAATAGGGTACACGATCCTCCATCCTCCGCCATTCATGGAGGTGTGGCTCGGACCGATGCTGTTCGGCGATCCATCCTCCGGGCCGGTGAAGGTATACGGTCCAGGCGATGGAAAAATCCCGTACGTCTCAACGCGCGACGTCGCCAGGGTCGCAGTTCATGCGGCGACGAATCCGTCGGCACGCAACAAGACGATTGCATTCGGCGGCCCCGAGGGAATCACGCAGCGCGAAGTAGTCCGCACATTCGAGGAAGCGATTGGCAAGCCTCTCGAGGTCACCGAGGTCCCGGAACAGGCGCTCGAGGCTCAGTGGAAAACGGCCCGGAATCCGTTCGAGAAAACTTTTGCGGGTCTCATGCTCGGCATGGCCCGCCTCGATACCGATCCGCCCCGCACTCCTGACCTGCCGATCGAGACGACAGTACGGGACTTCGCGAGGAGCCGAACCGCCGCGACTCCGTAGCGCAAAGTCGAGCGAGTTGTAACACGAATCAGAGGAGAGCTTCGCCAGCAGCAAACAATCCAAACCGGGGTGCACAATGACCAGCGTTCTCGCGCTGTGGCTCCCAATCCTGCTGTCTGCGGTCGCGGTGTTCGCCG
The DNA here is from genome assembly GCA_030775065.1 of Gemmatimonadota bacterium. GTDB lineage: Bacteria > Gemmatimonadota > Gemmatimonadetes > Gemmatimonadales > Gemmatimonadaceae > UBA4720. The sequence goes on from JALYJX010000021.1 coordinate 14,722, forward strand.
CAAGCTCGATCATCCACATGATGTCGCCGTGGCACAAGAACGACTATGGAAAAATCCCCGACGAAGACGCGGTCCGCAGCTCGCTCGGCCCGCTGACAATTCCGCCAGGCGACTATATGGTGCCGCGTCCGGAATCGAGAGAGGGAATGCGGTCTCCCGAGTTTCTCGAGAAGATGCGAACGGGCCCGAGGCTGATCATGACAGTCCTCCCGGGCGGCGATTTCTCGATGACGAAGAATCTCGTTCAGTGGTTTCTCTATCTGATTCTGATCAGCCTGTTCGCGGCGGGAATCGCCGGAAGCGCGCTTCCTCAAGGCGCGGAAGACAGGCAAGTCTTTCATTTTGTCGCCCTCAGCGCTTTCGGCGGCTACACGCTGGCGCTGTGGCAGATGTCGGTCTGGTACGGCAGGTCTTGGACGACGACGATCAAGTCCACTTTCGACGGGCTCATCTACGCTCTCATCACGGCGGCCATATTCTGCTGGCTGTGGCCGTAAGCCATCCCCTCACACGGCGATTCTGATAAACTGCAGCTGAGGGACACGGAAACGCGTGGCCCTCAGCGCCAGCTAATTACCATTTCCTGGGCGCCTGATCGGGAGCATCGAACTCCTCGAATGGAAAGTCCCGATAAATCTTCTCGAGCGCCTCCAGCAATGACCTGCCGTCGCCGTTGACACGCCTGACTGCAACGAGGTGAGAACGGAAGTACCGGCCCCGCTTGGAGGACAGATCGTCGAACCCGACCCCCCCGGCGCTCGACGACGAATGAAGGATTCGATTGCGACCCGCGTACAGCGCAACGTGGTTGATGACGCCGTTCCGGCCGCGGAACAGCATCAGATCACCTTCACGCAGGTTTGTCACCGAAGCCGAGACTCTCTGCCCGGCGTGCGCCATCTGCCGCGACGTGCGCGGAAGCGGAACTCCGTGCTTTCGGTAGACGTACTGGACGAAGCCGGAGCAGTCGAATCCCCTGGGAGTACTTCCTCCCCAAACGTAGGGGACACCGACGTACCTGCGACCGGTGGTGACCGCACCCTGCGCCCGCTTTCGGGTTGATCCGCTGTTTGCGACGATGGTTCCCGCGTCGGCGACATCCCGGGCCGTCCTCAGAATCTTTGCGGCTCTGCGGATTCGGTTGATATCGCTGCCGTAGATGTCGATGCCGGAGATATTGATGCCGGAGATCGAGATCTGCGCGGAAAGGGCAGAAGGAGGGAGAAGGAGAAAAGGGAAAACTGCGAAGCGTACCAGGCGACGTGGCATTATGACAACTCCGACGATTTGAGGCGCCACTCGGCATAGGACGGACCGCTGCCACGCGACTGCGCTAACATGTTGTCGCAAAAGAGCCTGGCTTTTTTTCTCGGCGCATGAAGCAGGGCGCTCGTCACATCACGATGACAGGAGCTGTACGTTTTTCGATACAGCTACTGAGTGCGGACTAAGCTCCGGACTGCGGCGGCGCGGTGACTTGCCCGGAACGGCGTGTAAACATCGAGTGGGCGCTTTCGAGCTGAGAATCAGGGGCCGTAAAGGAGATACGGTGCAGTTTGAGCTTTGAACCGCGCCGACTCCCGGCGCCATTGCGCAAGCAAAGCCGGGATTCCCCCGCGCTCGACTGAGTTGCGCAGCGAGCGTGAGCCGGAAAGTTCTTCGATGCCGTCTGCCTGCCACCGAAAATCTTTTGGGTGGCGGATGTAAATCTCGCGCAGAAGATGCGCGCCGATTTCGGCGGAGCGGAGATCGTCCCGGCGCGTGATGATGATGCGCACCATTGGAATACTTCGCCCGCCGTATTTCTGGCCGCGGGCGATCTGCTGCCGCGTGGATTCGAATCTCACTCCCGGAAGTTTTTTCAGGTTCATCGCCCGCGCGACGGCGGGTGCGTCCGTGAGCCACGAAGCGCCGATGAAATGAAACGGCGAGTCAGTCCCGCGGCCTTCGCTGACATTGGTCGCCTCGAAGAAAGAGATGCCGGGGTACAGCAGCGCCGCATCAGCGCTTCGGATGTTGGGTGATGGATTGACCCATGCCAGGCGGGTTTCGTCCCACCACATCGAGCGACGATATCCTTTCATCGGCACAACGGTGACGTTCGCGTTTATCTGCTTCGTCCCCACGAGATAGACCGCGACTTCGCCAGGAGTGAGCCCGTAACGCAGCGGAACGTTGTGCAGGCCGGTGAACGAGCGGTAACGCGGCTCGATGAATCCACCTTCGATGATATCTGCGCGAATGGGATTCGGCCGATCGAGGACGATGAACCGCTTGCCTGCCTTCCGCGCCGCTTCTGCGGCGAGAGTCATGGTCCACACGTAGGTGTACATGCGCGCGCCTACATCCTGAATGTCGTAGATCAGAACGTCGACATTCTCCAGCATCCGGGCCGTCGGGGCGAGCGTTTCCCCGTACAGGGAGAAAATCGGGACGCCGGTTGCGCGATCGACAGTAGAGATTATCCGTTGCCCGCCGACGGCTTCGCCGCGAATTCCATGCTCGGGACCAAAAAGGGCAGTGAGGCGAACGCCGGCTGCGTTGTGAAGGAGATCGATGCTGCTTCTGCCCTGATCATCGCGACCGGTGTGATTGGTGATGAGGCCGACCCGTTTTCCACTGATAAGGTGGAGTGAGTCCTGAAGAAGGACAGATACTCCAAGCGTAACGCGAGGATTTGCCTGTCCCGATAATGCTCCACTCGCAATGAGCGCCGTGAACGCAGCTCCGATCGCGACAGCCCGCCGGCTGCGCATTTTCGTCAAGTCTTGCCGTTCTCGGACGCGATCCACTGTCTCACATTGTCCTCGAGGACCACCAGCGGCACCGAGCCACTGCCGAGCACAACGTCGTGGAACTTGCGGATGTCGAACTTCGATCCGAGCTCCTTCTCGGCCTCCGCCCTCAACGCCCGGATCTTCATCTGTCCGGTTTTGTAAGCAAGGGCCTGACCCGGCCAGGCGATGTAGCGGTCGACTTCGTTGGTGACGTTCACAAGCGTGAGGGCACTGTTCGAAGCCAGATAGTCGATCGCCTGCTGGCGCGTCCATCCTTTCCAGTGTATCCCCGTGTCGATCACGAGCCGGCACGCGCGCCACATGTCGAACGAAAGGCGCCCGAACTCGCTGTAGGGATCCTTGTAAAAACCCGCCTCCTTGCCAAGCGACTCGGAGTACAGCGCCCAGCCCTCGACGAATGCTGTCGCGCCGCTGAAGCGGCGGAAATTCGGAACGTCCGTCAACTCCTGCTGTAGCGCGATCTGTAGATGGTGACCCGGAACCGCTTCGTGGCTTGCAAGGGCCTCAACCTCGTACAACGGGCGGCTCTTCAGGTCATGCACGTTCACCC
>JALYJX010000022.1 GCA_030775065.1 Gemmatimonadota bacterium
GCCGTCAACGGTCACGACCTCTGGCTCGCGCATTATTTCTCGGCTGCTCCATATGACGGTTTGCGCAAGGATCCCCGCGTGCGGGAGCTATTCGCTACCGTTGCAGCGCGGTAGAGCTGATCAAAGTCATCATCGAGGAAGGGTCTAATGAGAAAGTTGATTGTTTCCGAGTTCGTGACACTGGACGGCGTGATGCAGGCGCCGGGTGGCAAGGATGAGGATCGAGACGGAGGGTTTGAGCACGGCGGCTGGACGTTGCCGTACTGGCACGATGACATTGGCAAGAGTTTCCTCGCGCTGATGAAGGATGCCGATGCCATCCTCCTGGGACAGCGCACATATGTAACGCACGCCGAGGCGTTCGAGCCCATGGCTCCCGGTGACCCCTTCGGGGATGTCATGAATGCACCGAGGAAGTACGTGGTATCGAGGACACTCGAGAAGCCTCTTTGGCGTGACACCACGATCATCCGCGACAACGTGATCGAGTCCGTGCGCGCGCTGAAGGCAGAGCCCGGCAAGAACATCCTGACGGACGGCAGTAGCCAGCTCGTCCACGCGCTGTTCGAGCACGACCTGGTCGACGAGCTGCACCTGCTCGTGTATCCGCTGACGCTGGGGAGCGGCAAGCGTGTGCTGCCGAATGGAGTGCATGCGACGTTCAGCTTGACGTCCGCGACACCATATCCAAGCGGAGTGGTCGGCTTGGACTACACCCGTCAGCGTTAGACTTCTGCTGCTGAGGGCAATGTTACATTCTTCCGTGTGAAGACCCAGTACTACACCGCATCGAGTCTGGACGGGTTTATCGCGGACCCGCACGATTCGCTGGAATGGCTTTTCCCACTTGGCGACATCGAAGCGACAAGCTACCCTGCTTTCATTCGCGAGATCGGGGCAATTGCGATGGGCTCGAGCACTTACGAGTGGATGCTCAGGCACCTCGTCGGCCCCGATGCCGACCGGCCGCAGTCGTGGCCCTACGAGCAACCGACGTGGGTCTTCACATCTCGCACGCTTTCCCTCGTGCCGGCTGCGGACATTCGATTCGCGCGCGGCGATGTCCGACCGGTGCACGAGGCGATGGTCACGGCGGCAAGCGGCAAGAACGTCTGGATCGTCGGCGGTGGGGACCTGGCCGGTCAGTTCTACGACCAGGGCCTGCTCGACGAGTTATTCGTTCAGATAGGCTCTGTAACGCTGGGAGCCGGTAAGCCACTGCTGCCGCGTACGATCACGTCGCCTCCGCTTCGCCTGCTGTCAGTCAGGGCCGTGGGAACCGGATTCGCGGAAGTGCACTATAAGGTCCCACGTCCGCAGCGCACACGTTGATTTACAACTCGAGGTGATCCATGGCCCGGAAGCCATTGTTTTTATTGCATCTGCTGTGTCTTGTTGCGATCAACGGAGCGGGCGCACAGGACGTCGTCCTTCAAGGCCCGGCGGGCGCCGCACAGAGCTCGAAGCCGAACATCTGGAGGGCGACGAGCACTCGCGGCCTCACGGTGATTGGAACGTGGACCGCCGTCCCGGATCGGGCGACTGAAGCCGTCGTCGGAACGTGGACTCTCGTCGACGTAGAGGGCAGGATCCTAGCCGGCGGCGGATGGTCAGCGTCAAAGTCTCCGACACGGTGGAGCGGCCTCTGGCGAGCAAACGTTTCCGGCAGTGAGGCAGAGTATTCGGGCTCGTGGGGCGCCCCCGACGTCGGTCTCAGGCCGAACGTGGCGTTTGCAGAGCTCTTTGTGGAGGCCGTGCGAGCTGCCGTCGAGGGTGTGTGGCGGGGTGGCGGGCACTCGGGGGCTTGGACCATCTGGGCGTTCAAGTGAGACGGACGAAACAGGCTGCCGTCGGCGCACTCGCTCTGATCCGAGACCTCGAAAGGACGAGAGACGAGACGCTGAAGTGTTTCTCCCTGGAGCAGCGCGACCTGGCGCTGACATACGCGCCAGGCAAGTGGTCTGTCAGGTTTCTCCTGCACCACCTGTCTGATAGCGAGACTGTTCTTTACGATCGCATTGCCCGAGTCCTGAGCGAGCCTCGTCAGGTGATCTGGGTCTTTGATCAGGATGCCTGGTCCGAAGGACTTGAATATTCGGAGAGGCCTCTCGACATCTCGCGACGGATTTACGAATCGGTTCGGAACGCGATCATCTACTACGCCGGCGTTCACTACGAGCAAAAAGGCCACCTCGAGTTCGTGCACAGCGTAACGGGCGTGCGAACCTTGAAGGATGAATTCGACAAGGTAGCCGCTCATAACGAGCATCATCTGGAACAGATCAGGCAGGCGTTGCGCAATAGCGGTGATCGTTGACTGATGAGGGGGGCCTGGACCGACTCGAACAGTCATGATCCCGGCGTGACGCTGCTCGAGGTTCTGACGTACAGTCTATCGGACCTCGCGGCTGACATGAGCCGCCGATTCCGCGCGGGCAAGTGTGGCTGGCGATGCGCGCTGGTGATCGCAGTGGGCGCGGCGAGTGCCGTTCTGCTGATTCAGTACCCGAAAGTCAAGTCTCGCAGCTGAACTCGAACGTTAACGGACTAATTACTCTTTTGTGCGGCTGACATTCCGGGACGCTACGCTGAAAGACGTACCGATGATCGCTGCGCTTCACAACTCGGCGGCCGGTGCGCTCACCGAGCGCTTTGGCGAAGGCCATTGGTCGTCGCTTGTCACAGAACGGGGAACGGCCCTCGCCCAGCGCCACGCCCGAGTTCGCGTAGGAAGATCAGGCAAGCGCATTCTCACGGTGTTGCGCCTGGCGACGAAGAAGCCCTGGGCGATCGACGTTTCCTACTTCACTCCGGTAAAGCGGCCGCTGTATCTCACCGGGATGGCGGTGTCAGTCACGCATCAGGGCCAGGGACTTGGAGGGTTGGCCGTCGGGGACGCGCTCGCGGTGGCGCAAGCATGGCCAGCCGACGCCATTCGTCTGGATGCCTATGACGCCGAGGCAGGTGCAGGATCCTTTTACGCCAAGTGTGGGTTCCATGAGCGTGGCCGCGTCGTGTACAAGAGCGATCCACTGGTTTATTACGAATTCCTGCTCGCCTAGCCCGCAAGTGTCCAAAGACACGGAGAAATCGATGACTGAACCACCGCCGCAGCGCTCCCTTACGATTCCTTTGATGATCTTCGGATTCCCGAGCACGCATCGCTTCTTGTTTGCGAGCGTAGTGCTTACCTCGTTCGTCATTCTCCCACAGTCCGGCGCGGCCGCCCAGGGCGGACTTGCTGCGCAAGCCGCTTCTCAAATCGTTGAAGGCTGCGTAGCTCACGCCCGGACCAAGGGACAAAGCCATGCAATTGCTGTCTACGACGACGGAGGTCACCTCGTGGCCTACCTGAGAATGGACGGAAACTCCCCTGGCGTCGGCGCCTTTGCAATGCAGAAAGGTGCCGCTGTCGCTCACTGGCGCTTTTCAACGGCGGCAATGGCAAATTCAGTAAAGGAAACGCCGGGATTCGCCAATGCACCGCACGTTGTCACAGTGGCGGGCGGCATTCCCGTGTTCTCCAAAGACGGGAAACAGTTCCTGGGAGCAGTTGGGGTTTCCGGCGAGGCCGCGCACGACGATGCTGCGTGCGCGGAGGCAGGAGTGAAGGCTGCCGGATTGTCGCCTTCCAGGGCTAGCCGCTGAACACGGGCTGAAGCGCTGCCTGCGCTTTCCATCGCTCGACATTGACGCCGACGATGAGCAGGCAAAGACAGAACGACACTTCTGCGATTCCAGACACCAGAAGGAACGGGAACACGCGAGCGCCAAACGCCGGCGACACGAAGTGTCCAAAGCTGTTCGTCAGATACAGCGCTCCCTCGATCGCCATCAGCGCTCCGAGGGCGCGGACGAAAAACGTTGATCGCAGGATCAGGTAGCCGATCACAAGGCAAAAGCATCCAAAGAACGACAGGGCGATCATGTAGCCAAAGTCGAAGATCTGGAGCGACAAGTACGCTGCAGCCTCCCGCTGCACCGGGGTAAAGGCGCTCAGGTACGAGCCCTTTCCAAGGAACACCAATGGCGCATAGTGCGCGAGCAGGATGACACCCTGTATGGCGGCGCCTACGGCGGCGAAGAGCACCATGACAATCGCCAGATTCCTGTTGACCACCTTGAACAGCTTGTACAGAAGCAGCTTCAGCGGGATGCCGCACAACAGGTAAAAGACCTCGATCGAGAAACCGAAGCGATAGAGCAGCTCGTTCGCAGATATGTTGCGTGCGGTCGCCGCGGGATCGCCGCTCACGACCAGCTGGTCACGAACGCCGAGCTGTGCGAAGGCACCGCCGACGATGATGATCAGGTACAGGAAGCCGGCAATTCTGGCGATTACGCGCGGCGACATTTCGGCACGCGGCTCGCTCAATTCGATAGAGGTCATTTCGGTTTCTCGAATTCGAGGAGCTCACCCGGCTGGCACTCGAGCGTCTCGCAAATAGCGTCGAGCGTGGAAAAGCGGATTGCGCGTGCTTTGCCGGTCTTGAGGATGGACAGGTTGGCGAGTGTGATACCGACTCTCTCGGAGAGCTCCGTGAGAGTCATTCGACGTGCGTAGAGGACGTCGTCCAGCTTCACGATTATCGGCATGGTCAAACCGTCCCTTCGAGATCTTCGCGCATACGCGCGCCCTGATCGAACACGCGCGCCAGCACGAAGAGAAGCAGCACGGCGAGCCATCGAGTCAGCGAGAAGTTCCAGTCGATATCGAGCGGATGGGATTCCGAGGAAACGCTGGCGGCAATGATGCCAGCGGCGAAATGCAGCAGCTCGAGCGCCAGCACTGCCCAGGCGATTGTCTGCAATCGCGCAGCGTTCGCCGCCACGAAGGGATCTCCGACACTCACTGTGTCGACGATGGCCTTGAGGCGCGTCAGCACGATGTGCGCAAGTGGAACGGAGAGAATGCCGATTACCATGATGAGGCGCATGCCCAGGAAAAGCGTCGAGCTGCCGGCGGTTGGTCGTGCGCCAATGGCTCCCATCACGGGGGCTTCGGCGACCAGACTGGCAATCAGCAACGCCAGGATGGCCGCGCCCAACAGCGGGTTGAGGATGATCAGTGCGCGCAGAACTCTGCGCGAAACTGACAACGCATCGGGATACGATCGGGCCATTTAGCCGTCCTTGCCTCGGTTGAGAATCCGGATCTTATGTATCGAATATCGATACTCTATATATCGTACTACGGTAATAGTCGCATCGAGATTCAATAAAAAAAGCCGGCAGGAGTGAAACTCCGAGCCAGCCCCCATCGTTTCTACGGCAAGCTCAACAAGGAAAAACGGTGAACCTGCTCGATGCGAAGCGTGCCAGGCTCGTGGCCAGGGTCGGCGGAGTGTTGTACCTCGTCATCATCGTCCTGGGGGCGGTGGGCGAGGCCGTGGTCAGAGGCAGCATCGTCGTGTCAGGCAATGCGGCAGCAACGGCCGCCAACCTTCGATCGATGGAGTCGCTCTGGCGTTTTGGGGTCGCCGGAGAAGTCGTGCTTCTGACCTGCGCGACTGCGCTGGCGCTGATCCTTTACATTCTGCTGCGCCCCGTGAGCCGCGAGCTCGCGCTGGCTGCCGTCTTCTTCAATCTCGTGTGCATCGCGATCGAAGGCGTTGCCGCCGTTTCTCTGGCCTCGGCGCTCTTTCCGCTGGCCAGCTCCACATACCTGAGTGCGTTCACCCCGGAGCAGCTCAACGCTATGGCGATGCTGTCGGTCCGGTCGCACACCACCGGATTCGGCATCGCGCTCATCTTCTTCGGCGTCGAGTGCGTCATACTCGGCTACCTGATCTACCGGTCGGGCTACATGCCGAGAATTATTGGTGTTCTCATGGAGATCGCCGGCGTCTGTTATGTCATCAACAGCTTCGCGCTGTTACTCTCACCGCTGCTGTCGAGCAGGCTTTTTCCAGTCATTCTCATGCCGGCGTTAGTCGCCGAGGTTTCTCTGGCTTTGTGGCTGCTGGTGAAGGGGGTGAATGCGCAGAAGTGGGAGCAGCCTTGACGACGGTGGGGAGCGGGGTGGGTGGAGTGTCCGGTTAACCGCAGCCCGCGCTGGCACATCAGCTGAAACGCTGCCGGCGTGCGCGCTGATTGCGCCACACCAGCGCCACCCACAGCTTTTGGCATGATTGACCCCCGGTTATCCGCGGCCCTCGCTGACCGCTACCGGCTCGACCGCGAGCTCGGCGCGGGCGGAATGGCGACAGTCTATCTCGCCGAAGATCTCAGGCACCAGCGAAAGGTCGCGATAAAGGTCCTGCGCCCCGAGCTCTCCGCCGCAATCGGCGCCGAGCGATTCCTGCGCGAGATCACAACCACTGCGAACCTGCGCCATCCGAACATCCTGCCGCTGTACGACTCGGGCGAGCAAGGGGGCTTCCTCTTCTATGTAATGCCGTACGTCGAGGGCGAGTCGCTGCGCGCCCGCATGGAGCGCGAGACACAGCTCCCCATGGACGACGCGCTCCGCATCGCCGACGAGATTGCCGACGCGCTTAACTACGCGCACGGCCGCGGCGTCATCCACCGCGACATCAAGCCCGAGAACATCCTCCTCGAGGACGGGCGCGCCGTCGTCGCGGACTTCGGAATCGCGCAGGCCATCAACGCATCCGGCAGCGGCAAGCTCACCATGACTGGCATGGCCATTGGAACGCCGCAGTACATGAGCCCCGAGCAGTCAGGCGGCGAGACGGTGGACGGCCGCAGCGATCTCTACGCTGTCGGCTGTCTGCTCTACGAGATGCTGGCCGGCACTCCGCCGTTCACCGGACCCAACGCGATGGCGATCATGGCGCGGCATATGATCGACCCCGTGCCCCGGCTCACGACGGTGCGCCCCGCCGTCGCGCTGCACGTGACCGCGGCGATCGAGCGCGCCCTTGCCAAGAATCCATCGGACCGTTTCGCCAGCATTGCTGACTGGCGGACGGCGATCCGGAGCTCGGCCGGCAGCACGAGCCTGACGTCCACGGACGCGACCGCCCAGATGCCTGCGATTCGCAAGCCGCCCCCAACGCCCGCGACTCCGTTGCTCGGCCGCGAAGCGGTGGTCGTCACCGCGGTCGAACGTGTGCACAACGGCGCGCGCGTCCTCACTGTCACAGGTGTTGGCGGTACGGGCAAGACGCGACTCGCGATCGAGCTGTTCCGTCGTCTGCATTCCGAGTACGCCGGCGGCGCGGCGTTCGTCTCGCTCGCGTCGGTCACTTCCGCCGCCGAGGTCATGCCGACTGTTTCTGCCACGCTCGAGATCGCGGAGGCACACGGCCGCTCGGCGCTCGATGCGCTTGCGACGGTGATCGGCGACGGCCGCGTCCTCCTCGTGCTCGACAATCTGGAGCAGGTCGTCGAGGCGGCGGACGACATCGCCACGCTCGTCTCGCGTTGCCCCGGGCTCCAGGTGATCGCGACGAGCCGTCGTCCTCTAAAGATCGGCGCTGAGGTGGAGCTCGCACTCGCGCCGCTCGAGCTTCCCGCGGAGGGGGCGACGAAGACCGACGAGCTATTGCGCTGTCCGTCGGTCGCGCTCTTCGTGCAGCGTGCCGAGAAGGTGAAGCCGGGCTTCGCGTTGTCACCTGCAAACGCCACGTCGGTCGTGGGCATCTGCCGGAGTCTCGATGGCCTCCCGCTCGCGCTCGAGCTCGCGGCAGCGCGCGTGCGCATCCTCGAGCCGGCGGTACTGCTGCAGCGGCTCGATCACGCGCTCGATCTCCTCTCTTCGGGCGATCGTGATCTGCCAGTGCGCCAGCGCACGCTTCGCGCGACGATCAGCTGGAGCTACTCATTGCTCGACGAAGCGGAGCAACGCCTGTTGCGTTCCCTCTCGGTCTTCCACGAGGGATGGACTCTGGACGCCGTCGAACAGGTCTGCTTCGCCGACGATGAGCGGTGGCGAGCGGTGGACCAGCTCGAGTCGCTTGTGGAGAAAGGTCTCGTGCGAGTGATCGGCGGAGGAGAGCGGTACGCGCTGCTCGAGACAATCCGGGCGTTCGCGGCCGAGCAGCTTCATGCCGGCGGCGAAGTGGATCCCATGCGTGAGGCGCACGCGATGTTCTTTCTGGAGTTCGCGCGCGGCGTGGACGCGGGGATCCAGGGCGGAGGTCAGGTGGAGGCGGTGCAACGCGGACGTGCGGAGAATGCAAATACACTGGCGGCACTGCAGTGGCTCCTCGCGCGCGCACGTGCCGCCGCGCCCGACGCGGTCGAGCACGGCCTGCTTCTCTGTGGTTACCTCGGCTGGTACTGGCACATCGTCGGACTGCACCTTGTCGCGCGCGACACGGTCGATGCGCTGCTCGCGCTGGCTTCGGGCGGCGCGCCGAGCCGCGGCCGCGCGCTTGCCTTGTTTACAGCCGGAATGGTCTCGGCCAACACAGGCGAGATGGAGCAGGCGATCGCCGAATGGACCGGGATGCTGGAGGATGGCCGCGCGGTAGGCGACGCTGCCATCGTGACCTTTGCACAGCTCGGGCTCGGCTACCTGAATCTGGGAATGGGGCGGCTCGACGAGGCGCGCGCTCCGCTCGAGGAGGCAATTCTGGGAGCTGAGCGCGGCGGGTTCGATTTCCTGAACTCACTGTCGCGAACGGTCAACGGGATGCGGATGTTCGTGAGCGGCGATGTCGAGGGCGGGATCGCGATGGTCGAGTCCGCGCGCCGCATCCAGCTCCGCATCGGCGACTTCGAGGGCGGCGGAATGGCGCTCAGCTTCCTCGCGTCCATGACCTTCGCGAAGGGCGACCTGCCTGCCACGATTCAGCTTTACCGGCAGGCGGAGGATGCATTCGAGATGATCGGCGATAAGCCCGAGATCGCGCGCGTGCAGTGCGAGATGGGCTATGCCGCCCTCGCGGCGACGAGCCTCGACAAGGCGAGGCGCATGTTCGAGCGCGCATTGCGCACGTATGACGAGGTGGGCAGCCCCCGCGGGGCGGGGCAAGCGCTGCTCGGGCTCGCGGCAACCGAGGCCGCGGCCGGAAATTCCGAGCGCGCAGTGGAGATCGCGGCTGCTGCGCAGGTGATGTCGGAGCGCGCCGGAGTGGTCGTGGAGCACCCCATGGCGCCCGGGGTCTCCGAGCGGATCGAGGCGTTGCGCGCATCGATCCCCAAACAGCATCTCGATGAGCTCGTGGCGTCGGGGAGCGCGCTATCCCCGGCAGCGGTGCTGGCGATGGTCGGCGACTGACTGACTCTCGCATGTCAACTCGCTCCACTCGGTCCAGTAGGTGGAAGACGAAATCCAGTTCGCGTTCTGATCGCCGGCCGTCAGCGCAGGCGGTCGCATCAACGGCCTACAGCTCCGAGTCCGGGCGCACCTACAGCCTCGATCGTCTCATCGGCAGAGGTGGCTTCGGCGAGGTCTACCTCGCCACACCAACACCAGGATCAGGCCTCCCTGCACAGGTGTGCGTGAAGATCACCGATCGAATCTCCGGGTGGGTCCGCGAAGCCTATTTCGCCGAGCTCCTCGCTCGCCAGGAACGAGCCCTGCGCGTTTTCGATCGCTTCGCCGAAGAGAATGGCGGCCAGATGCGCTACTGCCTCGCGATCGAATACGCCGAACACGGCGATCTTGGCGTGTGGTTGGGCGAACACGGGGCGCAGTCAGAGAGATTCGTTCGCCGGGAGCTCGCGGCGATCCTCGGCGCGCTCGACGCATTACACCGCGGGCAGGCGCTGCATCGGGACCTCACGCCATTCAACGTCTTCGTCTGCGAGGGTCAGAAGCTGAAGCTCGGCGACTTCGGCATCGCGACGCATCAGCTCAATGCGCGCGGTGTTACCGCCGACTCGTTCAACCTCTTTCACGTTCCGAACGAAATCGCATGGGGCAAGGTGCGCCGGTGGCAGCGGCGCGACGATATCTATCAGATCGGACTCATAGCGGTGATGCTGCTGCGTGGCGATATCACGAAGCCGATGAGGAGCAAGGACGTGCGCGGGCTTCCGTGCAGCGATCACCTCAAGGAAGTCATCCATTGCTGCCTCGGCTCGCGTGGCAAACGGTATGAGTCCGCGAGCGAGCTGATCGCCGCGTTGCGACAGCGGCCAAAGGAGCCGCGACTCGGCCGGGTGAAGAGTCTCGCCGGCAAGCGTCTTTCGTTCACAGGCTTTCTGGGGCGTCCGCGAAATGAAGCAATCGCCGCGGCGCGAAACGCGGGCGCAATCGTTCAATCGAAGCCGGGCCAGTTGACTGACGTGCTGGTGCGCGGCCAGCCCAACGCGCAGCAGATCGCCGGCAAGGACGCAGGCTCGAAGCTGATTGAAGTTCGACGTCTCGCCGCTCGCGGGCACAAGGTGACGGTAATCGGCGAGCGGCAATTCTGGCGTCTCGCCGAGCCGGTGTCGCGAGCGCCACGCCCAGGAGCAGACTCCAAAAAGGGAAGATCATGACAACCCGGCGGATTCTTGTAAATCTTGTAATTCTCAGCGGGGCTCAATTGTCGCCGCTCGTCTATGGTGCCCATGGGCAACAACCGCAGGCAGACCCGAAACTCACTGAGGTTTGGCAGCCGGTCCCCCGCGTCGTGACTCCAGGGATTGGCACCGCGGCGCCCTCTGACGCGATTGTGCTTTTCAACGGAAAGAATCTCTCCGAATGGCAGCACGGCGATGCAAGCGCCGCGAAATGGAAAATCGCCGACGATGCATTTACCGTCGTCAAGGATGCCGGGAATATTCAGACGAAGCGCGCTTTCGGCGATTGCCAGCTTCACATCGAGTGGCGCACTCCCGCTACGATCGAGGGCGAAGGGCAAAATCGCGGCAATAGCGGCGTGTTCCTTCAGGGACGGTACGAGGTTCAGGTCCTCGATTCTTACAACAATCCTACTTATTCGAATGGCCAGGCGGCGAGCGTTTACAAGCAGCATATCCCGATCGTGAACGCGAGCCGTAAGCCGGGTGAATGGCAGAGCTACGACATTTTCTTCCGCGCTCCACGCTTTGCCGAGAATGGAACGGTGGTCACGCCAGGGTACATGACAGTCCTTCATAATGGTGTGCTGGTTCATGATCACGTCGAGCTCAGGGGCACCACCATTAACGTCGGACCACAGTCGTATCAGAAACACAACCTCAAGGAACCGCTGGTGCTACAGGATCATGGAAGTCCTGTCAGTTATCGGAATATCTGGATACGGGAGCTGTAACCAGCTGCATGCGCCGATGAACGAAAACTTCGCGCTGGTCCTCGCCCCGGGAGGAATCGTCGTGATGGATGGGCACAATCGTCTATCGTGGTGATGCTGGCGACTGACCCTTTCACCCGTCGCGACGATTTAGGGTCAGAGCTCGTAGCGTTCGCGCGATTCCTTGGCGGCTTGCCGCGGTTGGTGCGCCGCCGGATGACGCTGCCGGAGGCCCTGGTCATCGTCAAGAAACGCCTGCGTAGTCGTGAAGCCAACTTCATCACTGTGCTCCAGCGCAGTGTGTTTGCAAATCCGACGAGCCCGTATCGCGCACTTCTTTCCATGGCGGGCTGCACGCTGGGGGACGTTCGCGAGCTCGTGTCGAAAGAAGGACTCGAGGGGACGCTGCATCGGCTGCGGCACAGCGGCGTCTACGTGAGCTTCGAAGAGTTCAAAGGAGTTCAGCCGATCGTGCGCGGGAGCCTGACCATCGAAACAACACCGGCGGACTTCGACAATCCAGGAGCGGGGCGGTACTACTCTACGACGACCGGCGGCAGCACGGGTACCGGGCGTCGGGTCCAGCTCGATCTCGAGCACATGGAAGCGCTGCTGCCGGGGCGCATCCTCGTTCGCCACGTGCACGGAGTGAGCGGTGTTCCAGCTGCCACCTGGTCGGATCTGCCGCCGGGCGGTGGGCTCAAAGGCATGCTGCTCCACGCCGCTGCGGGCGAGCAGGCTACGCACTGGTTTTGCGCGCAACCCGTAACCGGACGAAATGGCCCTCCAATGCGCTACCGCCTCGCCACACGCGCGGCGCTTCGTATTGCGCGCATGGCTGGAGCGAAGGTCTCATGGCCCAGGTATGTCCCGTTCGACCAGGCGGTCGTACTCGCGCAGTGGGCAGCCGACCAGGTGCAGCGCTCCGGTGCCTGCACGATCCAGGCTTCCGTGAGCCGCATTCTGCGCATCGCGATCGCGGCAACGACGCACAATATCGATTTGACGGGCACCGTGCTGCGTGGAGGCGGTGAACCTCCAACACCCGCGAAGGTCACGAAGATCGTCAGCACCGGTGCGATCTTCCGCTCGAGTTACGCATTCAGCGAGATTGGCCCTGTCGGGTCGTCGTGCGTGCACGCGACCGGGCCCAACGACCAGCATTTCATGCAGGACCATCTCGCGATGATACAGGCCGCTCGCCCGGTGCCCGGGTTCTCCATCGAAGTTCCCGCGTTCTGCTTCACCAGCCTCCTTACGAGCGCGCCCAAATTGCTCCTCAACGTCGAGTCTGACGATTACGGGACAGTCGACACGCGGCCGTGCGGCTGCGAGTGGGAGACGCTCGGGTTCCCGCACCATATCCGCGACATTCGCAGCTTTCGCAAGCTCACCGGCGAAGGCGTCACGCTCGTCGGGAGCGACATCGAGCGCATTCTCGATGATCTTCTCCCTGCGCATTTCGGCGGAAGCGCGCTGGACTATCAGTTCGCCGAGGAAGAAGACGAGCGCGGATTCACGCGCCTCACTCTGCGCGTGGCACCGACGGTTGTGCTTGGCGACGAAGCAGAGGCAGTGGAGTTCGTGCTGCGGTGTCTCGAGCGGGCAGGCGGCGCTGCGGCAATCGCCCAGTCCATGTGGCGGCAGGCGGGCACGCTGCGGATCCGGCGTGAAGCCCCGACGATGACCCGCCGGGGTAAGGTGATGCCACTCGACATCGGCGCGCGCGCCTCGTGATGCGCTTTTCTGCTCGTGGCCTGTTGCTGGCACTCATGGCGCTGGGGTGCAGCGGTCATGACGAGAAAACCGCCGGGAAAGAGCTCCCCAGGGTTCGCGTTGCGTTCAGTCCTCACCTGAGCTGGGGTCCGCTCATGATTGCGCAGGCCGAGGGGTTCTTTCGGGACGCAGGAGTGGAAGTCGAATTCCTCCCCGTCATGCGCACCGAGGAGTCGCTCGTTGCGCTGGCGACTGGTGAAATCGATGTCCGTCCCGGCCCGGTCCTCGCGGGATTTCTGTCAGCAGTGGCGCAGGGCGCGAGGATTCGAATAACGGCAGGTCAGGGGTACCTCGCCCCCGAGGGCTGCACATACTATGGAGTAGTGTTGCGACCGGGGCTCGATACGGCCGGCACGCCGCGCATCAAGCGCATGCGTGTGAGCCAGGACGGGATGAGCCGATACATGGTGAGCCGCATGCTGTCGAAGCACAACGTGGATCTTAACGCGATCGAGACAAACCGTCTCCCCGAGTCGATGCTGGCAATGTCGCTGGAGTCGGGGGCGGTCGACGCTGTCGCGGCGTCAGAGCCGGCGCTGACGCGGATGGTCAGGATCGGAAAGCTATGGCTGTCGGCGCAGGACGCGCTTCCCGATTTTGAGTGGGGCGTCCTTGCCTTTGGCGAGCGCCTGGTCTTCAAGGAACGCGACACGGGCATCCGATTCCTGAGAGGATACAAGCGCGGGGTCGCGCGATTCCGCGAAGGAAAAACTCCACGAAACGTGGCCATCATCGCCGAAGCGACGGGCGAAACTCCGGAGATCACGCGTGAAGCCTGTTGGCCCAGTTTCAGGGCAGACTCCCGCATCAACTGGGAAAGCATTGCGGAGTTCCAAGCCTGGGCGAACGTTGAGGGACTCATGGAGAGAACGGTTTCTCGCGACCAGGTCTGGGACTCGACATTCGTGACGGCCAGCACAAGACCCTCTTCACCTTAGAGGAGACTTCCACCGTGCATCGTTTCGCAGCAGCAGCGCTCACCATGTTCTTCCTGCCGATCACGGGGGCTGCCGCGCAGCAGCAGAGTGATTCCGCGCAGCAGAAAAGCGATTCTGCGCCACCGCCGCCGCGCGCAAGGCCACTCGAGACCGTCGTCGTATCGGCGACACGCACGGACCAATCCCTCAGCTCACTTGCTGCGCAGGTAGTCGTGCTCGGAGAGCCCGACATCGCAGCCTCCACAGCGCAAACGGTACCGGATCTGTTGCGGATTGTTCCTGGATTCACCACGCGGGATTTTCAGGCGGGGATTGTCATTCCGCCGAGCGGCTCGATGGTATCCTTTCGTGGGCTGGGCGGCTCGTCTGCGGGCCGCGCGCTCGTTCTGCTCGATGGGATCCCCGCTGGCGATCCATTTTCCGGCTGGCTGGACTGGGGACGGATCCCGTTACCAATGCTCCAGTCGGCCGAGGTAGTGCGCGGCGGCGGATCGACGATCTGGGGCAGCCGCTCGCTGGGCGGCGTGATAAATCTCCGCACCCTCGCTCCACGTCGGGATGAGCAGCGCGTGACAATGGAAGGGGGTAGCCTGGGTACGTACCACGCTGCGGGCGCAGCGAGCATCCGTCGCGGCAAACTGTCCGCGACATTGGGCGGAGACTTGCTCAACACTGAGGGTTACGTGTCACTGCGCGCCGACCAGGCTGGGCCCATCGATCGCCCCGAGGGAACGACCAGTCGTGCCCTGTTGGGGAAGGCGACGTGGGACGCCACCGATGCTCTCCAGGTGTGGGCCGGCGGTGGCATCTTCACCGGCGGCGATCGTCCCCTCGGTTACAAGAAGAGGCAGGACTTCGATGAAGGACGCGGCGGCCTCCGATGGCTGAGCCCGGATGGTGGAATAGCGACGCTCGCAGTCTTCGCGAATCGTCGCTCTGCGCGCGCGAAGAGCTGGACGATCAACGCCGACCGCACCGCCGAAACTCCACAGCGCTACAACGATTCGCCGGCGAGCTCGACGGGAATTTCGCTGCAGTGGACTCAAATGGCATTTGCCCGCCATGAGCTCACGGCGGGCGCCGATTTTTCGTCCGCTGTCGGATCTCTCACGGAGCAATACAGGTTCGTGAACGACCAGCCCCTGGAGCAACGCGATGTCGGTGGACGCCAGCAGCTCGGCGGCGTCTTTCTTCAGGACGCCGCTGATCTCGGTCACGACCTTCGCATTCTCGCCAGCGTGCGCGCTGACAGGGTGAGCAACACGAACGGATGGCGCACCACGCGCGATCTCGTCACTGGCACGACTATCGCCGATTCCGCTTTCCGCGACGAGACAACGAATACCGTGACCTACTCGCTTGGCGTGCGCTGGCAGCATGCGGACATGCTGGCGTGGCGAGCGAGTGTGTACGAAGGGTTCCGCGCGCCGAGCATGTACGAGATGTACTATCCGCGCTTTTCTGCGCGAGGGACCGTCACGGAGGCCAACCCGGAGCTCGATCCGGAACGTCTCAGGGGCGCCGAGCTGGGCGCTGACCTTACACTCGGCAGCGCTTTTGTCACCCGTATTACGGCGTTCAGGAACCGTGTCGCGTCGCCGATCATCGATGTCACTTTCGGCACAGCCGGCGCGCAGCCGCAGGTGATTGGGCCGTGTGGACTGGTTCCCGCCAGGCAGACTTGCGGTCAGCGGCTCAACGTGCCCGAGCTCCGCAGCAACGGCATTGAAGCAGACGTGGAATGGCAACCCTCGATGATGTGGCGATTCTCTGGCGGTTACAGCCTGAGTGCGACGCGCGTTGTTGCGCCAGGCCAACCAGTGGATGGAAAGCAGGCGATTCGCGCGGCGCGCCACACGGTCACGTCGAACATCGTGTTCGACTCCCCGCGATGGTTCGAGATGGCGCTCGAGGGCACCTATGTCGGGCCGCGGTTCGACGATGATCTCAACGAGATCAAGCTCGCGGAGTTCTATCTCGTCGGGCTGCGCCTCAATCGTGATCTGGGCCAGGGAATGACCGGCCACATAAAGGTTGCAAATCTCTTCAACGAGAAGTTCGAGGTGGCGCGCACGCGTGCGGGACTGGCTGACATGGGTGCGCCGCGGTGGATCAGCATCGGCGTGCAGGCTGTGTGGTAGCGATGTCGATGCCGGGGGTGCAGACATCACCCCGGGCCGCAAGCGTACCTCACTTCTCCTGCGAGCACATCGGCCACACGTTCGTCGGCGAGCGCGGCAGGGTGGAAGCGTTGGCGGACGTGAGCCTCACCGTCAACGTGAACGAGCTCGTATGTGTGGTAGGTCCAAGCGGGTGCGGCAAGTCAACGCTGCTGCGGATAATTGCGGGCCTCGAAGCTCCTACTCACGGTCATGTGCGTTTCCATGGAGAGGCCGGCGCGAGTCACGGTCGAGGCGGGCTGGTTGTGCAGGAGCACGGCACGTTTCCGTGGATGACTGCCGCGGAGAACGTGGCGTTCGGACTGAAGCTCGAGGGGATTCCGCGCGATGAGCGCCACATGCGCGCGCTTGTCTTTCTCGAGCGCGTGGGGCTCGCGGAGTTTGCAGATCACTATCCGCATGAGCTCTCGGTTGGTATGCGTCAGCGGCTCGGCATCGGCAGGTCAATCGTCGTCGACGCGCCACTGCTTCTCATGGACGAGCCTTTTGGCGCACTCGATGCAATCACCCGGCGACGGATGCAGGACGAGCTGCTCGGCATCTGGTCGACAGACCGGCGCACCATTGTGTTCGTGACTCACGACATCGAAGAGGCCATCCTCCTTGGCGACCGCGTGGTCGTGATGTCGGAGCGCCCGGGGCGCGTGCTTAGAGATATCCCGGTGAATCTGGCGCGACCACGCGATTTCCCCCGCGACCTCGCTGAGGCCAGCGGAATCATCGACGATGTGTGGCGGCTGCTCGATTCACCGCGCTCGACAGGCGCGAAATGACGACGGCAGTCGCTGGCACTGTACAGACTGCTCTTCATGCCGCGCCGCGCGCGCGGTGGGCGCTGCGCTTTCTCGCAGTTTGGCTGGTGCTGCTCGTAAGTCTGGAGGTGCTCGTACGTACGGGCGTACTCAGTGGACTCTTTCTTCCCGCACCATCCGCCGTGGCCGCCTCGGTCGCACAGATGGTCCGCAGCGGCACGCTTGCGCCACACGTCGCCGCCTCTCTCAGCCGCATCACAGTGGGGCTTCTCGTAGGTGCCAGCGTTGGGGTCTTCCTCGGTCTTGCCATGGGCACGTCCCGGCGACTCCGGCGTGTTGTGGACCCTGTGATCGCCGCGCTTCATCCGATTCCCAAGCTCGCATTCTTTCCATTGTTGATCGTGGTGTTCGGCGTCGGTGAAGCCTCCAAGCTCGCCGCGGTATCGCTCGGCGCGTTCTTTCCGATGGTGCTGAACACGGTGGCCGGGGTTCGCGGGATGAATCCTGTGCACATCGAGCTCGCGAACAACTTCGGCGCGAGCCGACGGCAGATGTTCCTTTACGTCCTGCTGCCCGGGAGCATGCCTCTCATGTTGACCGGGCTCAGGCTCTCATCGAATCTCGCCTTTCACTCGACAATCGGCGTCGAGATGGTGGGTTCGCGCTCCGGCATCGGGGCAATGCTATGGCTTTCGTGGCAGACGTTCCGTATCGACCAGATGTATGCGATTCTGGTTGTCATCGCCGCCATCGGCATTGGGCTCGCAGCGCTGATTCGATGGGTAACTTACCGCACCGTGCCTTGGGCCGATCGCGAAATCGGACGGACGGCTATGGCCTGAGCGGGCTAGCGGACGGTACGATCACTCCGATCGGCAATCCACATCGCTCCGCATCGCATCCCGGTACGCGGCTGGAGTAATCCCGAAATACCGCGCGAAGAGTCGAGTCATGTGACTCTGATCCGCGAATCCCGCTTCCTGCGCAAGCTGGCTCAGGGAGCGCGCCGACGTTGCCAGAGCGCGCGCGATCCATTCGACGCGGTGCCTGTGCGCGTAACTTACCGGCGTTACGCCGTACGACTGCCGGAAAACACGCGTTACATACACGGGGTCTCGACCCACCGAGCTCGCCAGCGCGGTTACACTGACCGGCGCGTTGAATGCGACATCGAGATCGCGACGAATCCGCCGTAGCCACGTGGGGGGGCCCGCTCGATTGGTG
>JALYJX010000023.1 GCA_030775065.1 Gemmatimonadota bacterium
CGCGACACCGGCCGCGCCGATCGCCGCGAGCAATGTCACCGGCAGGATCGAGTGCCGTAGCAGATCCGCCAAATGCGCAAGCCCGTGCAGATCCGCGCCCGGCGTGGTCATCCCTACTGCCGGGAGCCGTGCCCACAGCGGAAAACTCAGCAACGAGGCGACATATGTGAACAGAGCGATCGCTGCGAGACCGAGCCAGTAGGCGGGTGAGGC
Organism: Gemmatimonadota bacterium; assembly: GCA_030775065.1. GTDB lineage: Bacteria > Gemmatimonadota > Gemmatimonadetes > Gemmatimonadales > Gemmatimonadaceae > UBA4720. The sequence goes on from JALYJX010000023.1 coordinate 214, forward strand.
GGCGAGCACGACCGAAATGATGGTGAGTGTGAAATCGGTGTACGTTCCGCGCCGGGCGCCCTGCACAAGGCCCACCGTCGTGCCCACGAGAAAGGAGAGCAGCAGCGACGCGCCGCCGAGCGCGAGCGACACGGGGAGCGCGTCGCGGAGCACTGCGATGACAGGTCGTCCCTCGCTGAAGCTTGTTCCGAGATCGCCTTGCAGCATCCGCCGGCTCCATCGTGCATATTGCGCGGTGACCGGTTGTTCGAGCCCCAGCGCCGCGCGGAGGCGCACCGCGTCGGCGGCCGAGGCGTTGGGCGGCAGCAGGAAAGTAGCCGGATCACCCGGCGCGAGACGCAGGAGCACGAACGTGAGCGACAGCACGCACCAGTACAGCACCGCGGTGCGCACGAGTGCGCCGGCAACGCTGAGGGAGCGCGATGCGGCTGGCGAGAGCATGCGATGATATCGCCTCCGACATTGGTCGCGTCAACGCCGCGGGGTGCGACGGGAGCCGCAAGATGGCGCGGCAAGGGTTCCGCTCTCGCAATCGCCGCGCTCGTGGTCGCGTCGTGCACACCGCAACGACAGCCGGATGTGCTCGTCCTTGCGTCCGGCGCGGACCTGGAATCGGCGAACCCACTCGTGACGACGCATCCACTCGCCCGCCAAGTCCAGCGATACGCGCTCTTCGTAACGCTCCTCCGATACGACTCGACGCTGACCCCAGGGCCATACTTCGCGCGAAGCTGGCGCTGGTCGGATACCGGCCGGACACTGACGCTCTCGCTCGCTCCCGACCTCCGCTGGCACGACGGCGTCCCCACCACGTCACGTGACGCGGCGTTCACATTCCTCGCGGCGCGCGATCCGGCCACGGGATTTCCGCGCGCCGCTGAGCTCGCGACGCTCGACACTGTGGTCGCCACCGACGACACGACATTGCTGTTGCGCTTCAGTCGCGCGCCTGCGCGGCTCCCCGCGCTGCTCGCCGAGCTGCCGATAGTGCCGCAGCATCTTCTTGCGGGAGTTCCTCGCTCGGCGATGCGCGGCGCGCCGTTCAACGCGGCGCCGGTCGGGAACGGCCCTTTCCGTTTTACCGGACGGCGGCGCGGTGCGAGCTGGAGCTTTGCGCGAAACGACGCCTTTCCGGCCTCCCTCGGCGGGCCGCCGGCGTTGCGCGGGCTGGTGATCGCGGTGGTTGATGAGGCAACCACGAAATTCGCCGGGTTGGCGAGCGGTGAGCTCGACATGGCGGGCATCGCGCCGACAATGGCAGCGCTGGCGAAGCGCGACGCGACGCTCCGCGTGCTGACGTATCCGATCCCGTTCGGTGTCGGACTCTTCTTCAACACCACGCGCCAGCCTTTCGACGACGCGCGCGTGCGACTCGCAATCGCGCGATCGATCGATCGCTCTCGGATCGTCGAGATCGCGATCGCCGGTTTCGGCACTCCCGCACCAACGCCCGTCCCACCCGAAAGCCCGCTGGCCTGGCGCGAGGCGCCGCCGCAGAGAGACACGCTGCGCGCCGACTCACTGCTGGACGCTGCGGGCTGGCGGCGCGGCGCCGATGGAGTGCGCGTGCGCGGCGGGCGGCGCTTGCAGGCCGAGCTGCTCACAGTCAGCACCGGTGACAACATCGCCGAGCTCCTGCAGGCGGATCTTGCGGCGCGTGGAATCGGACTGCGGATCAGACAAACGGAGATGGGTACCTTTCTCACTATCGCGCGCGCGCCGGACAAACGCTTCGACCTCCTGCTCGCCGGAATCACCGGCGACATATCGCTGTCGTACCTCGACGCGCTCTTCGCGGGGCGACAGCGAGGCGGCGCGCTCGACTACACCGGATACCACACGGCGGCACTAGACTCTCTTCTCGACGCGGCGCGGAACGCTGCGCCCGGTGAAGCGGAGCGCGCTGCGTGGCGAGACGTGCAAGCAGCGCTCGATACCCTCGCGCCAGCGACGTGGATCTATCACGCACGCGGACTTCAAGGCGTCTCACGTCGGGTGCGCGGCGCCAGCATGGACCTGCGCGGCGAGCTCGTGATGGTTCACGACTGGACGCTCGCGCCATTTGGCACCCGATGAGCATTCTCGTCTCCGCGGAAGATCTTCTCGCGCGGCGGCGCGTTGCAACGGGTGCGCTCGCGCCACTGGCGGCCGGCTTGCGCGCCGAGCTGGAGCCGCTCGTCGCGCGTCCGCCCGAGGTGCCGACGATGAAGGCGCGTCTTTCACGAGCTGGTGAAGCAGACGAGAGGTTCAGGCTCTACTGGCACCAGCTCTGGCTCGCTGAGCGCGTACTGCACGCCGCGCTGATCGGCGTGCTATTGGACAACCGGCACGCGCGAGCGCTCGCCGCCTCACTGCTCGACGCGTACGCCGATCAGTATCTCCGCTACCCGAATCGCGACAACGTCCTGGGCCCCTCGCGTCCGTTCTTCAGTACGTATCTGGAATCGATCTGGCTCCTGCAGCTCGTTCTCGCGCTGGATCTTCTCGAGGCGGGCGCGCCGGCGGGGGAGACCGGCGAGCTCGGAGGACGAGTGCGTGACCGGCTCGTCGTGCCGAGCGCGGTGCTGATAGCGTCGTATGATGAGTGCATGTCCAACCGTCAGGTGTGGAATAACGCGGCGCTGGCGGCGGCTGGCATCCTGCTCGGAGACGACACACTCGTTAAAGGCGCGCTGCTGGGCAGGTCGGGGCTGCACGAGCACCTCGAGCGCGCTCTGCTGCGCGACGGGAGCTGGTACGAAGGGGAGAATTACCATCTCTTTGCGCATCGCGGTCTCTGGTACTGCGTGCAGATCGCGGAGCGACATGGATACGCCTTGCCGCCGCAACTCGAGGGACGATTCCGCGAGGGATTCGCGGCGCCTTTCCGCACACTGCTCCCTGATCTGACGTATCCGTCGCGCAAGGATTCGCAATACGCGGTGAGCATCCGGCAGCCGCGTTTCGCAGAATCGTGCGAGCTCGGTATCGCGCGGCATGACGACGAGCGGCTGGTCGGGATCCTCGCGCGTCTCTACGCTGCCGACATTCCGCGCGGCGACACCGGACGCGCGCGCAGCTCGGCCGATGTGGAGCGTAATCTTCCCGCGACCGGGCTCACGCGCGCGGATCTGTCGTGGCGCTCGCTTCTGTTCGCGCGCGAGCACCTTCCGCGGCTCGTCCCGTCAGCATTGGAATCCGACCTGCTCCCCGCGCAGGGGATCGGAGTGCTTCGCCGCGACCGCGCCACGCTCTACGTGGCGCTCGACTACGGCCATGGGGGCGGCGGGCACGGGCATCCCGACCGGCTGAATCTTCTGCTCGCCGACGGCGATGTGCGATGGTTCGACGATCCGGGTACGGGCTCATACGTGGACCCGTCGCTGCACTGGTATCGCAGCACGCTCGCGCACACCGCGCCTCTGGTGGACGGTCGGTCACAGCCCGCCGTCGACGGCCAGCTAATCGGATTTTATGATTGCGGCGAAGCCGCATGGATCAGCGCTACGGCGCCACTCGCCACGGGACTGCGCGTGAGGCGGTCGGTCGTGCTGATGAAGGATTATCTCGTGGACGTGCTGGAGTGGGACACGGAAGGAGACGCGGTGCACGAGGTTGCGCTCCCGTGGCACGGCGTGGACCTGGTAAACGAGCTTGACGAGCCGCTCGCGCGCACACCGCATCCGATCACGGGAGGCGAGACGCGCGAGGACGGATTCGGGTTTCTCAGCGACACCGCGCTCGTGCATGCGCCGGACGGCGTGCAGCGCGTACGCGGTCACTTCGCGGGGCACGAGCTGCGCGGCTGGGTGCTTGGCTCTCCGGAGAGCACCTGGTGGAGCGCGCGCGCCCCCGACGCGCCGACCAGGTCGGGACTCATACGATTGCTGCTCGTGCGGCGCAGTGCACAAAGCGGCCGATACCTCTCCGTGTGGAGCTGGCGCGATGCGATAACATCAGTGGATGCGGACGTGTCGAGCGTACGTGTCGAGCTACGTGACGGTGCGTCCGATCGGCATTCGTGGGATCTGGCCGGATGGTGCATCGAGCGCGAGCGGGTGCAGGGTAACCAGAAGCGTCGAGACCGCGTGGTGCTTGGCGGAATCCGAGGGCCTGCGGAGGATACCCCCATCTCCGAATCACCGGCCCCGCAGGAGATATCGTTGGACTCTCACGCGCTTCCCGCGACGTTCGTCCTTGGCGAGCCGAATTATCGGCGCAGTGAGGAGAGCTGGAGTGAGGCTGGTCGCCCGACTGCGACGGTGATGGTCGCCACAACGCGGCGCGACACGCTGGTCATCAATGTGGACGTGTCCCACGTTCACCGCTGCTTCGTTGCGGTTGACGCGGAGAACCCGCTCGACAACGAGCCGGCGGCGATCAACGGGGCTGGCGTGCAGCTGTACGTCGTCGCGGGCGAGCGTAAGGGCGGATGGCTTCTCGTCCCCGATCCTTCCTCGCGCAACGTTACTGTGCACGAGATAGAGGGCTGGGAGAAGGGGCTCAGGGTGAGCGCCGGGTGGGAGCCCACGGAGTCAGGTTATGCACTCGTCGCCGAAGTCGCGCTGCCAACAGGCACAACCGAGGCGTCGCTCGACGTGATCGTCAACGAGACCGCGCCCGGACGCGAGCGCCGGCGCGGGCAGCTCGTGCTCTCCGGCGCGCGCGGAGAATTCGTCTATCTTCGTGGAGACCGCCACGATGCTGCGCGGCTGCTTCGATTCAGTTTGAGCTAATAGCAAATAGCTAACAGCTATTGCAAAGAGCTACCGACCAGCAGCTCGTGCAAATTGTCAGTGCAAGTCGGTAGCTACTAGCGATAGCTATTTGCTATTTGCTATTGGCTGTAGAGCAGAATCACACGGGGCTATCCGATGTCAACCAACCTCGAGTTCTTTAACGTTCGTTTCGAAGGATGACGTGATCCAACACGACAACCACGCCCGCAGCTGGCGTGAGCGCGCGCACGCGGTGCTCCCTACGGGCGCGTCCACCGGAAGCAAGCGCGCGGCGGCGCTCTACGGCGAAGAGGACTCCGATGCGCCGACGCACTTCGTCACAGCGCGAGGCTGCCGCGTCACCGCCATGAACGGAGAGTCCTTCGTGGACTGCACGATGGCCCTCGGCGCGGTCGCACTCGGCTATGCCGAGCCGCGCGTAACGAACGCGGTCATCGAAGCAGCATCGGAAGGATCTGTCGCTGGCCTGTCGAGTTGGCGCGAGGTCGAGCTGGCCGAGCGGCTCTGCGCCATGATTCCATGCGCGGAGCGGGCGCAGTTCCTCAAGAGCGGCGCCGAGGCGATTTCCGCCGCTGTGCGGCTGGCGCGGACTTACACCGGACGCGATCGCATCGTAGCATCGGGTTACTTCGGATGGCACGACTGGAGCAGCAACAGTGAAGGTGTGCCGGACGCGGTGCGCGGAGATGTCGTGCACGTGCCGTTCGGCGATGTGTCCGCGCTCGAGCGCGCGGCGGGTGACGCCGGCTGCTCGCTTGCCGCAATCGTTCTGGAGCCTCTTGTCGAGCACGAACCGCCGCCGGATTGGCTCGCGCGTGCGCGCGCGCTGTGCGACCAGCTCGGCGCCGCGCTCGTGTTCGACGAGGTGAAGACGGGCTTTCGCCTGGCGCCAGGCGGATATCAGCAGGTGTGCGGGGTGACACCAGACCTTGCCGCGTTCGGGAAGGCGCTGGGCAACGGGTATCCACTCGCCGCAGTGGTCGGCAACGCCCCACTCATGGACGCGGCGCGCCGCACGTGGATCTCCTCCACGCTGGCGAGCGAGGCCACCGCGCTGGCCGCGGCACTCGCCGTACTCGACTGGCACGACGAGACAGACGTCTGCGCGAAGCTTGCCGCGATTGGGCGCGAAATGCGTGCGGCGGTGGAGCGCGCGATCACGGCTTCCGGCGCACGCGGCGTCCAGACCGACGGAGTCGACGCGATGTGGCTGTTGCGCTGGGACGACGCAGCGCGCGAAAATCGCTTTGTGCGCGAGACGCTCGGCGCTGGTGTGCTTTTCAAGCGCGGCGCGTACAACTTTGCCGCGATCGCGCACGATGAGGAGGCGCTTGCGGCCGTGGAACACGCGGCGAGCACCGCACTGACCGCGGTGCGCGGGGACACGGATTGAGCGACGAGACTCCGCTCGCCGGCAGGGCGCCGCTCATTGACGCGCACGCGCATTTCTACCACTCCGCATCGGGACGCGGCGACTGGGAGCGCGTGAACGCAGCGCGACTGCGCGCCGGCGACAGAATCGGGATCACGTACCACGTTGCGAGCGTGCTCGGTTCGTACGGGCACACCTCGCCCACTTACTTTCCGTCACCGGCAGATGTATCGGTCGGGAACGACGCGATGGCGCGGTTCGCGGATGATCCGCGCATCCGGTGGTACGTGACAGTGAACCCGAACTACACCGATCACGCGCTCGCGCAGATCGAGCGCGGCGTCGAGCGCGGGGCAATCGGCGTGAAGCTGCTCGCGAGTCGTCGAGCCGATGACCCGCTGCTCGATCCGGTTTGCGAGGCGGCGGCGGTGCACGGGCTTCCAATCCTGCACCACATCTGGCAGCATCGCACGCGCGAGTGGCCGAGCCAGGAGATCTCCGACGGGCGCGATCTCGCGCGGCTCGCCGAGCGGCATCCTCTCGTCGCGTTCATTCTCGCGCACCTGGGCGGCGGCGGCGACTGGGCGCACACACCTCCCGCGATTCGCGATGTGCCCAATGTGTACCCCGATCTCTCCGGGAGCGGAGTCGATCGCGGAATGCTGGACAGCGCGCTCTCCATTCTGGGCGCGCGCAGACTTCTCTGGGCCTGCGACCTTACGATGGAGACCGGTCTCGCGAAGCTGCGCGCGCTCGACGGAGTCGGACTGTCAGTGGCCGAGATCGCCGACATCCGCTGGCGGAACGCCGCGCGGCTCTTCGGGCGCGGCGCTTTTCCGCGCTGCGAGCTCGTCGAAACCGCCGCGCCCGCAGCGGTAGCCTGAGGACGCAAGGATGCTCGACTGCGCGGCGTACATCGGCCAGTATCCGTTTCGCCATCTTCCGCATCCCGAGCCTGACGTGCTCGTGCGCGTGCTCGAGCGAGAGAACCTTTCCGGAGCGTGGGTCGGATATCTCCCTTCCGCGTGGCACCGCGATCCCGCAGCGGGCAACGATGCGCTCTTCGCCGCGCTCGCGCCGTATCGTCAGGTGCTGCAGCCGGCACCCGTCGTTCGTCCAGACTGGCCGCTATGGGAACGGACGCTGCGCGATCTGGTGGAAGAGGGCGCTGCGGCGATCCGCGCTTATCCGATGCAGTGGGGGATGGCGCCGCACGACGCGACGCTCCGCGCGCTTGCGCTCGCGTGCGGCGAGCTTGACGTCCCGCTCGTGCTGACGGTGCGGTTCGAGGATCTGCGCCAGCGCCATCCACTCGACGTCGCCGGTGATCTCACGGCCGCGCACGTGCGCGCGTTCGCGCGCGCAGGCGAGCGCGTGAAGCTCGTGGTCACCGGCGCCGGTCGCGAGCTGCTCGAGGAGGTGCACTGGGGGCTGGCGCCCGAAGAGCAGCGGCGGGTGTTTTGGGATTTTGCGTGGATCTGGGGTCCGCCGGAGGATCATTTCGCGCACCTGCTGCGCTCGGTGGGTGCTGAACGGTTCCTGTACGGGACGCACTGGCCGCTTCGGCTGGTACAGAATCCACGAGCGAATCTCGATCTTCTGCCGGAAGATTTGCGCCCTACCGCCATCACCGATGCACGGACGCTCGAGAAACAGTGTTCGGTTTCTCGACTTCCGTGAAGTCTTACGCACAATCTCGATACGCGCGCGATCATGTTGGCGTTTCGTCCCCTCGACGGCGTGATGGGTCACCTGCTCATTCGATCGCGCCGTCACCAACGGGCGTCGCGTAACACTCGCTCAATCCGACAAGGGACCTCCGATCTGCAGATTACATTAATACGCCAGCTTCGATACGATGCTCGATCGACCGCATGCAAGAAAACTTCACGATTGCGGGTCAGGGTCGTCCCCCTGCGCAACCAGATGACGGCACGCGTCGCGCGGCACAAATTCCCCGGCGCAGTCTGGCTCGTGGCGAAGGGCGATGATGTGGCCGTCGACGCCGTCGGCGTAACGGCCATCGATGGCACCGCAGCATGCGAACGACAGCTAGGGCAATCAACTCATCCGCTAATCCAGCTCTCTTTCAGCTGCTTCGAGTAACTCACGAGGCGATCCCGCGGGTATCACACGCGCCCCGGAGAAGCGACCGAACCATCGTTCGTAGGCACCGGATGCCACCTCCCAGCCGCGCCGGGCAAACACGACATTCGTACCGCCGAAATAGCTGGCCAGATAGGAGCTGCCGCCGAGCACGGAGACGAAGCGACGACATGCCGCGAAGAGGCGGAGCTGGAGCTCGTTGAAACCGAGGTCGGGATGCTCGCCTCGAAGCTGCTGAATCGTGAGCACGTCGGGAAACGCGCTCGTCACCGCGTCGATGTCGCCGCTCTCGTAAATGGTCTGGTGATCGTTGACTATGTCCCTCGATCGGGGTCGCACGTAGATGACCTGAAAGCGCGACCGCAGCTTTCCGATCAACTTCAGAAGCGTCCCGGTATCGATGAAGTTTGCGGGCGCACGGTGCCAGAGATAACGCTCGTCCGAATACTTGTTGCACACGATCACAGCCTCGCGCGCCCAGCGAAAGCGACCGTCGTCGTAAACCGACTTGTACGGCGGGGGCAGCCAGCGCGCGGTGTCGAGCGATGAGGGAAATGCTTTTCGGTCGTAGCGGACTGCTCCACGAACGCCGACGGGATACTCGGTGATCGGGACGTAGCTTCGCGTCACCTCCCGATCCTCGTGGCAGGGCGAAAAGTAGTAGAGGGCGCGCGTGTCCCCGGTAGAAACGGTGAACTCGAGACGTCCCTGCTTGTGAAGCCAGTACGCATACGGGATGACTGCGAGAAGCTCGAATGCAAACTCGCCGAAGTAACGGGTGCCCCGATCGAGCAACGTGATGCATTCAGAGCCAGTCTCACGTGCGAGGTGTTCAGCCAGGCCGAAATCCTTCGAGGAAAAGCATGCGATGCGATCGATCTCGCCCCTTCGCACGCGCTCAAGGAGCTGCGGCGCCCGTAGAAGCGCGCCAAAGGGCGCCCCTCCGGTCTCGATGCACGATTGAAACAGGCGCCGCCGGTCTTCCGAAGAAACCGGCGCGTTGAGCCATCCCGTCAACGCAGCCGGAATGCAGCGAACACACTCCAGGATGTCATCGAGCGGATGCGGGAGATCACAGCTCAGTACCTTGTCACCGTGCGCCCCGATACGATCGTGATCGCAGCGACGGGACGGGTCGGAGAATCGCTCGAGCGCGCCGATCACTGTCCGTTCGCTGGAGCGTCGGCAGCGGGTGCACGCTCGTGCATATGTCTGAGCTGCCGGGCGAGCACCTTTGCCTTGAACCCGACCGTTCGTCTATTCACTTGATCGCCGAGCGCGTGCGCAACCGTCATGAACCGACCGTCAGCGGGAGCGCCCGGGCTGTCGGGCGGACGAAGAAGCCGCCGCAACAGGCGCATTGCATGCGCTCGGCGCTCGGGGCTGGTATTGAAGTGAATCAGCCGGCTGCGCCCGCCAGTGAAACGCGTACGCTCAGTCAGCGGGCGAGTGAAGTACCGCTCCGTCGCCCGCGCGAGGAAGGCGATCAGGGGATCTATCGTCGAGTCGAACGAGTATCCCGATCGTTCCCTGATCGCATTCGCGCGGCGCTCTCCGGTTCGAGCTTCAGCGGCCAGGCGGTCACGGAGTCCGTCATAGTCATCTCCATCGAGGTCTATGTTCACACCAAGCCGTGCAAGCTCGTCATACCGATAGTAGCCCGGCCTGGTGTCGGAGATGACAGGCAACCCGGCCAGGAGGCAGGTAGAAAGCCGATTCGGGATGGCGCCCCTGTCGTCGAGCGGCTCCCAGGGAAGTGGGCTGCCGATGTAGGACCAGCCAGCGTCATATTGCGCGAATTCCCTCACCCAGCGCGACTTCGCCCGGCGCACATCCTCCCACGGTCCGTCATGCGTCTGGATCGACGGATGAATGTGGAGGAACCGACTCAACAGCCTGACTTCGCGCCTGGCGCCGGCGAGTGAGAGATCACGCGCCATCGTCCGGTAGATGTCATCGAACCGATTGCCGTACATGTGAACATGTATGCCGCGCCGCGCTGCAGCGAGATAGTCGATCCCGAACGGGCGGCCGATGCACACTGTATGTATCTCGCCGGTGGCGGCCGAGAGCTTCTCCGGAAAGTCGTCGTTCATGAACTCGAGCTTTTGGCGATCGCTGTCGAGGAAATCAACAATGTCTCCATCCTCGACAAGATGGATACCGCAACCACCCTGTCCCAGCGGAGTCGTCCAGTAGTCGAGCTTCTGCCGGTTGCAAAAGATCTGACCGTCGAATGCCCGGGCTACATCGAGATCCATGTTGTGAATGTCGAATCCCCAGTGTCTAACGATTGGCACGTCGAGCTCGCCGCGGTCTCGCGCAGTCACGAGCGTGCGCAACGCTGTCCACACGTCGTGCTCGATGCCGGGACTCGTTGCGCCCCACAGCCTCGGGTGGTAAACCTGGAAGAGGCTGTAGACGCACTCGATTTTCTGCTCGCGAACGATGCTGACGGCATCTTCCAGCGCGACCTGCTGGATGCAACCGCTCGTCGCGAGGTAAGGACCCTGATCCCAGCTCATGCTGCGCGACCAAAGTCCCCAAAGACGGTGTCCCCGCTCGCAAAGGCTCCGTACCCTTTCCGGATTCCACGACAGCGCACCTACAAGTAGGATTCTCATCGGGAACTCCCAGAAGCCCGGCTCATGCCAACCCTGCCTTTCGAGACTGGATGAAGATCATCATCATAGGAGCCGGGTTTGCTGGAGCCTGTGTCGCGCGGATGCTCCGCGAGTCGCGAGCGGCACGCATCACACTTCTCGAGCAGGGGGACGTTCCAGGCGGAATGCTTCGCACGCACTACACAGCGAACGGTCTTCCCTACGAATACGGTCCACGTGTAGTGAGTGTCTTCAGGGGCACGCCGGACATTCTACCATTCCTGGACGGACTGCTCAACCTCGAGGAGCGGGACATATATCAGGGAACGCGGTTGCGACCGGATTTCCCGGTGATCCCCTTTCCGGTTGATCGCGACAGTCTTCTGAAGCTTCCGTGTGGCGAACAAATCGAGCGCGAATGGGCAGCGATCACGCGGGCCGGTGGACCTCCAGGCGAGCGCAACCTGCGCGATTACCTCGAGACGTCGGTTGGACCTACTCTCACCGAGCTGGCGTTTGAAGGATTCAACCGGAAATTCTGGGGACGAAGCCTGGAGGAAATGCCCGCGCAGTGGGGGAAGCTGCGCCGGCTGGAGCGCATCGCGGCGGTCGGTGAATACAGACTTCCCAGCGTGGCACCGCACTACTATCCGGTGGGTGGCTTCAATTCGCTGTTCGACCTTATGCTCGCAAGCTTCGACGTCCGGTACAACGCGAAGGTGTCGAGGGTGGATTCCGACGAAAACGGCGCGACAGTGCATACCGACGCCGGCGAATTCACCGCCGACCTGGTAATAACCACAGCGCCGATCGACGCGTTGCTCGACTTTCGGCACGGACCGCTGGAGTGGCGGGGCTACCGCATCGAGATTGAAGTCGTCGAAGGATCCGACCGTCCTGCACTCGGCACCGCCCCCGACGGCGTTCCGTTCGCCTGGCTGTATACGCCATGGTCCGAAACGCCGGTGTGCAGGACGACCGACTTCGGCGTCATTCACCATGGTCACGGTGCGGGCGTCGACGAGCAACCCTCTGTCTTACTGCGCGAGATCGTGGACGACAGCGTGCCGATGTATCCCGTGTGGTGGCAGGACGAAGAGTTTTACCGCTATCTCGCCGACGTGACATTACTCGGCCCGATAATTCCGCTCGGAAGATTGGGACTGTACAAGTACACTACGATGGACAGCACATTCGCGATGGCCCGTCGGCTGGTGCAGTCAATCGATCGATATCGTGAAGCGAAACCGAAAGAGCGGTTCGAGATACTGCGTAACGTGCGTGGCGACTGGGACAACTGAGCTCGGCGGCCGTAATCGCCGCCACTTTGGTACGATTCGCTTGCAGCTGAACTTGGGCGTTTAGGCGGCACTCGGCACACTGTCTGCTTCGCACATCGCTAAGGGCAAAGAGAGAGATGGACCGACAGGCCTGGCCGTGTAGAGAAATGAGCAACGAAGTACGACTCCGCAACATCGAGCCCAACGACCTCCCCATCTTCTACGAGCAACAACTCGACGCCGACGCCACGCGCATGGCCGCCTTCCCCGCCCGCGACCGCGCAGCCTTCGACGCCCATTGGGCGACAAAGATCCTCGGCAACCCGGCGGCGGTCAAGCAGACGATCCTCGTCGACGGCCAGGTCGCGGGCAACATCGGGAGCTGGCCCCAGGACGGTGTCCGCCTCGTCGGCTACTGGATCGGCAAGGAGCATTGGGGCAAGGGTGTCGCGACCCGGGCGCTCGCCGCTTTCCTGCACCTCGTGACCGAGCGTCCCCTCCACGCGCACGTGGCCAATCACAACGTCGGCTCGATCCGCGTCCTGGAGAAGTGCGGCTTCAGCCTCGAGCGCGAGGAGAGCGTCGAGGTCATCGGCAAAGACGTCGCCGAGCTCGTGCTCGTCCTGCGCTAAGGCAGCGGGAGTTAGGCGGAAAGGTTCCCGGCGGAGTTCCTATCTACGTCTACCATGGCCGTGCGGATGACACGGTGCCACCGTCGCATGCTGAACTGTATGCGAACGCGATTCCACAGGCCCACCTCTGTCGCCTGGCCGGCCGCGATCATCAGCTCAGCGATGATCTGCGGGAGATCGCGGCCGTGATCAAGGCGTTGACAGCTGCGGCATGAGCGGAGCCGTCGCGCACGACGCTGCGCGAGGACCCGTCCCGCGGAGTCCTAAGCGGCCGGCAGCGTCAGGCGAAATTTCGAGCCGTGCTCCAAAACGCTCTCCACCGACAGCTGTCCTTTCATTCCGAGCGCGAGATCACGACTGATCGCCAGACCGAGACCCGTTCCCTCGGCGCGCCGGGCGGCGCTTACGTCAACCTGTACGAACGGATCGAACACCCGCTCCAGCTTGTCGGGCGGAATTCCAACCCCCGTGTCTTCGACCTGGAGCCACACTCGACCCGGCGATTCGTCATCATTTCCCGCTACAATGCTGATACTGCCGCCTGCGTTCGTGAACTTCACGGCGTTACTGAGAAGATTCAGAAGTATCTGCTCAGTCTTGTCGCGGTCGCCCAGCGCGACGAGCTCAGGTGATACATCGATCTCACTTGTCAGTCCGCGCTCCTGCACCTGCGGCTCGACCATCGGAAACACCGCGTTGACCACATCCCGGAGAACGATCGGCCTCACCTCGTAGTTGACGCTGCCTGCTTCGATCTTGGCGAGGTTCAGCACTTCGTTGATCAGTCGCAGAAGATGCCGCTGGCTCCGCGCAACCTTTGCAAGCGCGTCAGCCTGCGCTGGTGTAACTGCGCCGTGGATTCCCATCTCGATCAGCTGGACGTACCCGCCGATTGCGTTGAGAGGAGTGCGCAGCTCATGTGACATTGAGGCGAGAAAAGCGCTCTTGGCCTGATTTGCGTCCTGCGCGATGGTGCGCTGAGTCTCGAGCTCCGCCGCCTGTTCGTGCAGGGCCTGGTTCAACGCCTCGAGCTCTACTGCGTGCTCGTTCAGCTGCTGCTGGCTGAGCTCGAGCTCGAGCGCTTGTTGTTCGAGCTGTGCGTTGGCCAGCTCGAGCTCCTTCCGATGCGTGTCCATCTTTTCCCGCGCTGCCTCCGCTTCCTTCTTGGCGCGCAACAGGGCTTCCTCGAATTTCTTGCGCTCGCGGACCCGCATGAAAATGCAGTGCGTGAGCCACTCATCGCCCTCCTGCCGACGGACTGCATTCAACAGCGCCGCTTCATCATGACCATCGGCGGCCCGGAGCATGATGAAAATTTCTTCGGCGTGTCCATGCATCCTGAGCAGCGGGAAAAGATGGGTCTGGTAGAAAATGCGGCTGCCAACCGTGAGGATTTTCTCTATGTGGCGCCCCACTACGTTCCCTCGCTCGAGGCCGAGCATCTCAAGGAGTGTAGCGTTGACCGCACCCACGGTTCCGTCGTCGGCAAAGCTGACGAAACCGCATGGTATCCGGTCGATCAACCCCGCCGTTTCTTCATGTGGTATCACTGCCTTGTCCGTCACGACATGAGTCTCAGGCCGTCTGCAGGGATGGTTCTGTCGAGAGGAATTCGCGAATGGCGTCTATCGTCGCGGCAGGATGACTCAATTGCGGGCAGTGGCCGGTGACATCGAGTAGACGATACGTACTCCCCTTCATGGTTTCGCGCAGATGCTCTCCGACGGATTGGGGAGCAATTGAATCATCCGCGCATTGAAGGATGAGCGATGGTACCGTCACCTGGGCAGCGTCAGCGCGATTGTCTGCGAAAAACGTCGCCTCCGCAAACCGCCGTGCGATGATCGGATCGGTGGAACAGAAGCTCGCCTCCAGCTCTTCGCTCAGCTCCGGTCGATCGGCGTTCTTCATGATCACCGGCGCAAGAAAATTGGCCCAGCCGATGTAATTGCTGTCCATCATCTGGAGCAGGCCCTCGAGGTCCGGCCGCTCGAATCCGCCCTGGTAATCCGGCAGATCGTTCACGTACCGAGCCGAAGGACCGACGAGCACCAGCCTGTCGAACAAGTCGGGCTCACGATTCGCAGCAAGAACTCCGATCATACTACTCACCGAGTGTCCGACGAAAATCACGTCGCGCAATTCGAGCGCGTGGCAGATGTCGAGAACGTCCTCGGCGTATCCCTCGAGCGACGAATAACGCTCGGCGTCGTAGGACTCGAGGTCGGATTTACCAGACCCGACGTAATCGAACAGAATGACTTTATGATCGTGCTCGAACGCCGGTGCGACGTAGCGCCACATGTTTTGATCGCATCCGAATCCGTGCGCGAAGAGCATCGGCTGTGTCCCGCTGCCAGATGCCCTCACGTTATTACGAGCGACGATCCGCTCGTTGCCGAGTTGCGAAACTGACATTGAGTTCCTCTGAGGTGTTCGGTGGTAACGGGGCAAGTCCCGCGCCCTGCACCGCACGCTTGATCTGAGGAGCCGCTTGCAGCACATCTAGGGCGTTAAATGGCACGAACAATTTCGGTCTTCGAGCAAAGCCACTGAGACCATGAGCGACGAACGCTTACGCGGTGTTGCGGCGGCAGGACTGGTCATCGGCGCCTTGCTCGGGATCGCCGGTTCGTTCGCTCCGTCCGCCGCGTTACGTGGGATTGCGTGGGGCGTGGATGGAATCGCTATCGTCGTCGGTAGTGCGTTGCTCGCCGTGCATCACGTTCGCGAGGGCAATGACCAGTTGGCGGCGGGGTTCCTCGTCTTCCTGGCGGGAGAAACGCTGATCGTATCCGGATCCGCTATCGAGCTCGCGGCGAGCGCCTCCTCATTTGCCGCCGGCGCCGGTCTCTGGTCCGCAGGGCTTGTCCTCATCAGCGCGTCGCCGGTGATGCCGGTGTTCATCAGGGTTACCGGGGCGATCGCATCGATGCTGTTTGCCGTCACGGCGGTCCAGATCTTGGGCGGTGGAAGTCTCACTCCGCTGTCTGAGCCGCTGCCGTTCTATGCCTACCCGTTCCTGGCGATCGCGTTGTGCGGATGGGCCTGGGAGCACGTTCGGTCTCCACGAGTGAGGGGCGCTCCCGGGCAATGACAGTGGCCGCCTGCGATGGCCTACTGCGCGCCCTCGCCTAACAGACGCTGAACCTGCCGAGCCATTTCCGGAAGCTCGCTCCGCTCGCATTTTGTTTGACTCGTTCGCAGGTTAGATAGGGAGTTAGACCGCTCACGCTCTTCTCGTTTCGCACGCCGAGGATCGGCGCTGTGGGTGTTGTGCCGTTTACTTCCGGGAGGGCGGCGTTGAAGTCAATGTTCTCCTTTAGTCTTCGAATTCCAAGTACCGCTGCCCTTCTGGAGAGCTTATGACATCGCCCAAGACTGGCTGGAACTGGAAAACGCATTTGCTGGCCTTTGTGACCGGGATGGTCGTCGGCCGAGTCGCGAAAAGCTCACCCTCGCATGCTCATGCCAGCGCACGCACTGAACCGGACCCGCAGGATGAAGTCGAGGCGCTGCTTCTGGTGTTCGGCGTAATGAAGGAATTATCGGCGGCCTTGGACCTGCGTTTAACAGCGGATGACGTGAAGGAATCTTTCGAAAGGGCGTGGCATCGATCTGCGGCTGTCGCCGGTGAGCCATCGGCGGAAGACGAGTCGTTTTTCAGGAAGAGATTCCTACCACTCCTCCTACAGAGCGCGACCTCGGCGATACCCAGTGTACCACCCGTGGTGCGACCGGAGATATATGCCATCGTGGATGACCTTCTTCCCCTAGTGAAGGAGAAAGCTGCCTCTCGTCTCCCAGAAATGACTGCCGAAGAGCGTGCCGCGCTCGCGCAGGAGATTCGTCGTGTGCGTCACGGTTGGGAAAACGAACATCGTTCTGCACCCTACATTGAGATTTCACGACGGATCGAATCCGTTGTTGAAACTCTGCCAACAGCAGGATAGCCGACTCGTTAGATAGCTATACACGTTGATGTCGTTTAGGTGAGGTCGGAAATGCCACGACAACTTCTTCCTGCCGAGGTAAAGAACGCGCTGATCGATGTCTGCGGCCGCTGCTTTTGGTATAAGCAACCACTGTTTGACATGCTTGCGCGCGCCGGGATCCCAGAGGATGCATACCTGAGATACGAGCATGAGGCGAAATTCAAGATCGCCCGGCAAGTCATCGGAGACCTCGAGTCACAGGGCGACGAGGGCTTTCTTCTTCAGCGACGTTTACTAACCGAACTGTGTCGTCTGCGGAATCTTCCTGACACAGAGGTCCCAGACAAGGACGCTGGTCTTGAGGCGCTCCGCAAACTGAAACGCGTCGTCCAATCCAGCGATCTAGGAATTCAGACCGAGCAGGCGGCGGAGGCGCGCCGCGGAACCGATTCTGCCGATGTGGTCCAGAAGGCCCGCGAACGCAATCGCCGGATGAGCGAGTTGCGGACGGCATTCACGACGCTCGCCGGTACTGACGACAAGCAGGAGCGTGGCTACGGGCTTGAGGACTTACTGAAAGAGCTCTTCGCTCTCAGCGAGATTCGATATCGTAAATCTTACAAGGCTGACGGTGAGCAGATTGACGGGTTCTTCACGTTTGGCGGTTTCGATTACCTCGTTGAGTCCCGCTGGCGGCAGAACCAGCCGTCTTTGCAAGATCTCCTCGGTTTCAAGGGCAAGGTCGATCGAAAGATTGAGAGTACGCGCGGTATCATAATTTCGATGATGGGCTTCGATGAGGAAGTTGTTCGCCGGCTGCGTGAAGCCGGTCCTGCGAATTTGCTCCTCATCGACGGCTATGATCTCAGCCTCATTCTTGAGGGGCGCGTAAGCTTAGTTGACGCCCTGCAAGCAAAAATTGACAAGGCGGCGCAGGAAGGCATTGTCTACTTCTCTCTCGCGCGCTTGTTCGTCTGATTTCGCGATTGAGTAGCCGGGAACATGGGTAACACAATTGTCCAAGTACATGGGTAACACTTGGGGTGTCTACCCGCGGATGATGTAGTCCCGTTCATCGAGGGTCGCAAGGAGAATGGT
>JALYJX010000024.1 GCA_030775065.1 Gemmatimonadota bacterium
GGGCTATTCTGCTCGCATCGACCTCAAACCGGGCCGCGTTCGACTTCAGGAACTGGATTGCGCTCTTTACGTCCTCGCTCGCCGCGGGATGAGGAAACTGGGGCGCAAAGCGATAGCTCACGGCTGCTACCGCGTAACCATGCGCCGCGAGGTAGCGATTCAGCTCGGGGAGATCAGTCCGCGACCCGCCCAGCCATGATCCGCCGTGAATCATGACCACGAGCGGCAGGAGATCACCCGCTTGTCTCGTCGGCCGATAAAGGTCAAGACCCAGCGGCTTTCCATTTCGCACCACATAGGTCATTGTGTCGACGCGAGCCGACGGCGAGCGAACTCCCGTGAACAGCTCACGGTGTACGAACGGTGTTGTCCGCGCCGGCGCGTCCTGCGTCTGCCTTGGGTTCCTGCCACCAAACGCAGAAATCAGCTGACCGGGCAGAGTTTCCGCGATCGGCGAAGCGCGAAGAAGCGGCGAGAGCGCCAGCGCAATGACGAGCAGTGCCAGGACCGCCGCCAGCTTGCCGGCGGCGGTTCTCCACCATCCCGGCAGGAGGAGAATCAATGCGATCAGCGCCAGCACATGCCCCCACTCCGTTACGCCGATGGACAGCTGCCATCCCAGATAGGTCGGCGCAGGGAAAACAGCGAGCAGCGAGACCGCGAATAACACCAGCGCGAGGAGGAGCCGAACGTAGTTCACGGCCCGCACTCCGCCGGTCGCGACATCATGCCGGCTCTGATGCCAGCTCTACCGTCCACTCAACCGGGACATCGGGGCGCAGCGAATCCCTCACCGAGCAGTACTTGGTGACTGCAAGCTCCACCGCCCGCTCGGCGTGCACCCGCTCGATACCTGCTCCTCCGATTCTGTAGGTCATCGTCACGTGTTCCAGGCGGCGGGGAATCGTGTCCACTCTCTTCGCGACGACATCTATCTCGAGCGACTCGACGGGCGTTCTTCGTTTAGCCAGTATGTCGACCACGTCAACGGCGGTGCACGAAGCCAGCGAAGCCAGGAGACCGTCCACCGGGCTTGGCCCTGTCATCCCGTTGCCGTCGAATCGCGCGGTGGGTCGGCCGGGACGCCCAACGTCGAACTTGTGTTGGCTCACCCATTTCAATTGGACCTGAGATGGCTTGCCCCTGCCATCCTCCTCCTGGAGCGACTCGGTCTCAGCGCGGAACCCGCCGGACGGTGCGGGGCCGGTCACTTCGGACCGCCTTTCTCGATTGGTGCCCGAACCGCGTTGCCCCATTCGGTCCAGCTCCCGTCATAGTTACGAACTTTCTCGTAGCCGAGGAGCTTCGTGAGAACGAACCATGTGTGTGACGATCGCTCACCGATTCGGCAGTACGCAATGACGTCGTCGTTGGGCCGGAGCCCCTGCTCCTTCTCATAGATCGCGCGCAGCTCGAACGCGGATTTGAACGTTCCGTCTTGATTCGCCGCGCGAGCCCATGGGACACTCTTTGCTCCGACGATATGCCCGCCGCGAAGCGTTCCCTCCTGCGGATAGTCGGGCATGTGCGTTTTGGCCCCGCTGTACTCGTCGGGTGAGCGAACGTCCACCAGCGGCTTTCCACGTTCCGAGTGCTCTCGAACCTGATGAAAGAATGCGCGAATCTCGTCGTCCGACCGCTGGGGCGCCTTGTAATCCGTGCTGTCGAATTTCGGCGTTTCAGTTGTCATCGGGCGCCCTTCCTGTTCCCACTTGATGCGGCCGCCGTCGAGCAGCTTCGCGTTGGTGAATCCGAAAAGCTGGAACACCCAGTACGCGTAGGCTGCCCACCAGTTGTTCTTGTCGCCGTAAAAGATGACGGTAGTACTCTCGTCAATTCCTTTCGACCGGAGCAGTGTCTCGAACTGCTCCGACGAGACGTAGTCGCGCAAAACGGGATCGTTCAGGTCCTCGTGCCAGTCGACCTTCTGCGCGCCGGGAATGTGGCCGGTGTCGTAGAGAAGAACATCCTCGTCGCTTTCGATGATGCGGATGCCGGGATCGTCGAGGTGGGCGGCCAGCCACTCGGTGCCGACGAGTACTTCCGGGTGAGTGTATCCCTTCTGCGCGATGGACTGATCAACGTCCCGCGTCGATGTCGTTACTGGCATGATGGCTCCTGTTATTTGCTCGTATTCTCAAACAACGCTTGCCTCGTGCGACTGTCAACCGGAGCACGACGGCCTCATCTTACACCATGGGCCAGTACCGTCATCACGTGTTTGTCTGCACGAGTGGGAAAACGTGTCCCCTGGCGAAGTCGGCAGAGGTCCACGCGACCCTCAAGCGAGAGGTGGCCGCCGCCGGGATTCGTGATGCCGTTCGCGTGAATCATTCGGGGTGCATGAACCAATGCGGGCACGGGCCGATGGTCGTTGTCTACCCGGATGACATCTGGTACGCGGGAGTGGATGAAGCGGGCGCTCGCCGCATCGTCGCGGAGCATCTCATCGGGGGGAGCATTGTGGCCGATTATCTCTACATCGCGCCGCCGGGCGATAACAAGCTGCCGGGCACGGAATGAAGCTACCGCGGACTGATTCGCGCGCTGGCTAGCTGGCCCACATGCCGATCGAAATCCGCGAGCCGGTCATGGAGCCGTATTCCCACCACGTTCTGGTATGTACCGGCAGCTTTTGCTCACCCGACCGACGCGGCCGCGCACTGTACGCGCACCTCGCCGAGCTCCTGGAGCGGGAGGATCTTCTCTTCGGGCCCACGCGCGTGAAACGCGGCGAGACGCCGTGCCTCGGCGTCTGTGCAGGAGGGCCGATCGTGGTGGTTTATCCCGAAGGCGTATGGTACGGCAACGTCACGCTCGACTTACTGGAGCGGATCGTAGTCGAGCATCTCAAGAACGGACGAGTTGTCGAAGAGGCGGTATTCCATCGCCTCGCACCGACAGGTAAGGTCTAACAGAGAAAGACAGGCCAGGAGCCGGCAGAGGTGCAGCAAGCGGCTTGGAGCTGCGACCGCGAAGGACAGTCGAGGTGAGGCCGCAGAAACTATCTGTCCTGGTGTAGTCAGCTCCAACCTGGCGGCCGAAAATTCTGCCGGCTCCCAGCATGCTCCTCTCTGTTTCAGGTCGATTTACGAATAATCATGCCGCTGGAACACACGTCAGATGGCATACCTCCTGCCGCTAAATGTGGATGTACGTTACACATATTCTGGGAGGCAGAATGGCAGGGAAAAGGGAGCTCATCGAGCCGCACGAAGGTGACGAGCGGTACATGAGACGGGACGAATCGGGCCAATTCAGCGAGAGCGACGACCTCAACCGGTCTCTCTCGCGCGACAATGATCGCGAAGCTCAGCACACGTCGGAGCCGGGTCAAGGCGACAAGGGCGACCGGTCACAGGGCGATCAAGGCAGCACCGGCGGCACCAGCAGAAAGGGCAGCTCCAGCAGCCCGAGCAAATCGGGCAGCCCACGCGGCGCTGCGGGCAGGCGCAACAAGGGCAACAAAGGCGGCACGGGCGGCGGCGGCGGCCGATAATCACGTTCAGCAGCACGCACCAGCGGGCGAGAGACATCATCTCTCGCCCGCTTCCGTTGCGACCGGCCTTTACTTAGTCTCCACGAAATGCCGAGCCCGTTCAATCCGCGCCGCCTCGCGTTCGGCGCGGCAAGAAAGTTCATCTTTGACGACCGCGACCCGGAGGCCGTGCTCGAGCGGATGGCCGGCATCGATCGCCACGGCAACATTCTGCCGTCAACCTCATTACATCCCGAGACTCTCATGTCCCGACCCCGTGACCGCATACTTGCGAACCTCGATGAGATGTACAGTGAGGCCTTCGAGCGCGCGAAAGCTGCGGACGACCAGTCGCAGATGGCGTCGCTCGATTTCGCTTACCGCCGCGAGCAGCTCTACTTCGAGATCCTCCTCGACGTGCGTGACGCGCTGGAGCGCCGCTGATCACACGCCTCCCCCGAAGCAAGACAACCCGTAGGGCTGCCAGGTCGTGAGCGAGACGTGGCTCTGGATCGCGTTCAACGCCGGGGTTCTCGCCGTTCTGGCAATAGACCTCGGCGTCTTCAACAAGAAGGCCCACAAGATCTCCGTGAAGGAAGCGGCGATCTGGAGCAGCGTGTGGATCACGCTGTCTCTGGGGTTTGCCGGGGTCATCTACAAGATTCGGGGCAGGCAGGCGGCGCTCGAGTTCGTGACAGGGTACCTCATCGAGTACTCGCTCTCGATCGACAACATCTTCGTCATCGTCCTGATCTTCTCGTACTTCAGGATCGCGGACAAGTACCAGCACCGTGTGCTGTTCTGGGGAATCATCGGCGCCCTGGTGATGCGCGGGGCGATGATCGCGATGGGCGCACTGCTCATCCAGCGATTCCACTGGGTGCTTTACGTGTTCGGCGCATTTCTGGTCTTCACGGGCATCAGAATGGCCATGCAGGACGAGACGGACATCGAGCCCGAGTCGAATCCCGTTCTGCGACTCGTGCGGCGCCTAATTCCGGTGACCCCCGATTTTCGGGGTCAGGACTTCTTCGTTCGCGAGGAGGTTCGGACCGTGAGCGGGTCTGGAGGCGCTGCCCAGACCCGCCTCATGGCAACGCCCCTATTTATAGTATTGGTGCTGGTCGAAACGACCGACCTGATCTTCGCTGTTGACTCGATCCCGGCCATTTTCGCGATCACGCAGGACCCGCTCCTCGTCTATACCTCGAACGTCTGCGCGATCCTTGGCCTGCGGTCATTGTTTTTCATGCTGGCAGGCGTGATTCATCGCTTCCATTACCTGAAGCTCGGCCTTGCTGTGGTGCTGACTTTTGTAGGCGTAAAGATGCTCATCAGCAGCCAGTACCACATTCCGACTGGGGCTTCGTTGCTGGTCATCGCAGGGATCCTGGGGGTGTCGGTGGCGGCGTCGATTGTCTTCCCTCGGGACGCCACGTCTCCGCGAGCCTGAACTGGTCGGATTCTCGCGAAAAATCTGGAATTACCGCGGTTAGGGACTTATGTTTCCAGTCCGGAAAAATCGCCCGTTCCTCGACCCAGAAACTCTTCGGTCCCAGTACCGCAGAACCGCCGGCCTGCACGCCGGAACAGGAGAATTGTGATGATCAGTGTCTTCTCGCGACCGTCTCGCCTTGGCTTCCTTGCGGCGCTCCCGGTCCTCCTCGCTGCAAAGCCGCTCGCGGCACCAATGGCCGGTGGAACAACCTACGAGTTCGTAGTCCGCTCGCAGATGGGCGACAAGGAATCCGTCATGATGCGCGGCCGTGGAACCTTTGCCGGAAATGAGGGCCGCATCGAGATTGCCGAGGCCTCCTCGGCCAGCGGCTCCGAAGTCTTTGGCGGGAAAGGCTCGTACTTCCTCGTGCTCGATGGCGGAAAGAAGATGCTGCTCGTCGATCCCAACAATAAGCACTACATGGCCTGGGACATGGCCAGCATGCTCGCGGGCATGAGCAAGATCGTGAACGTCGTAGGCGGTCTCGTCAAAATGGAGATGTCCGACATCAAGATCGACGCGCAGAACCTTGGCGCCGGTGAGACCATTCAGGGATATCCGACAGTCCGTTACCGGATGGTCGAGAACTATACGATGAACGCGAAGATATTCGGCAAGAGCTCCAAGTCGCGCAGTGAAACGACCACAGACTACTACTTCGCGCCCGCGCTCAAGAACCTTGCGAACCCGTTCGTGTCGAGCGGCAGAGCGATGGCACAGTCGTTCGACATGTTCAACAATCCGGACTACAAGAGCCAGATGAGCGCGGCGATGGCGAAAGTCCAGTTTGGCGTCCCGGTCAAGACCGTCGTGAAGACTGTCTCCACCGACGAGAAGGGAAAGCAGACTGTGAGCCTCGTGACGAGTGAGATGGTCAACTTCAAGAACATCGATGTGCCGAAGTCGACCTTCGCAATTCCCGCTGGCTACACGATGGTCGAGATGCCGAGCCTCAACGCCAACATCGCGGCGGGCAAGACCCAGGACGGCAAGCCGGTCTCGGCCCCCGAGATCAACGCTGACTCGATTGCCGCAGCGGCCAAGCAGGGTGCCGCCGAGGCAGCAAAGGAAGCCGCGAAGGGAGCGGCAAAGGAAGCCGCAAAAAGTAAGATCAGAGGCATCTTCAAGCGATAGAAGCCGGCTTGGCGTGAAACGCGGTAGCTTTCGGGCTACCGCGTTTTTCGCTTAAGGAGGTAGCTGAAGGTGGCTCGCAAGCTCACTGATGCCGATCGCGCGGCCAGTGTTCGAACGCTGGCTCGAATGCTCGATTCGGCCGTTCGAATACCAGGAACCGGCGTTCGCGTCGGCGCCGAATCGGTATTCGGACTGATTCCCGTGGTAGGCGACATTGCCGGGGCTGCGCTCTCGGGCTACATCGTCCTCGCATCCGCGCGGCTCGGCGCACCGGCCTCGACGATTGCTCGCATGATGGTCAACATCGCTATCGACACAATTGTCGGTGCGGTGCCGATAGTTGGCGACTTGTTCGACATTGGCTGGCGCGCCAACACGCGGAACGTCGAGCTGCTGGACAGCCACCTTGGCGGGTCGCCCCAGAGTCAACGGGCCAATCGCTGGGTCGTCGTCGCAGTCCTCCTCGCTCTCCTGCTTCTCGCAATTGGCGCGGTTGCGCTGAGCCTCGTTGTCTTCCGCTTTCTGGCTGGCCTCGCGTCGTCGCCGAGCTGACCGGCTTTCGGTTATCATCCCGGCAATGCAACTCATACGAGGGCACGATGTTCAAGACGATGTTTTTCCTCTACAGACGCATTGGGACGACCTTCGAGGAGTTTCAGCGCTACAGCAGGGACGTGCATGTGCCGATGGTGGCGGCGGTACCAGGGCTCGCGCGCTACCTGATCAACCATGCGGTCGCGAATCCGGGTGGGAATGCGGCTGCGTGCGATGCGGTCGCCGAGCTGTGGTTCCGCTCCGAGGCGGATTTCCAGTCCGCGCTGGTGTCCCCGGAAGGCATCGCCGTGCTCGGTGATCAGGCGAACTACCTCGATCTCGAGCGCACTCACGTGCTGATCATGGACGAAGCGGCGATCATCTGAGTGGCGTTCTCCGTTTTTCATCTCGACCGGAATCTCCTCAAGGGGATCAAGGAGCTTGGGTTCACTCGACCCACTCCGATTCAGACTGACGCGATTCCGCCGGCGCTGGACGGGCGCGACATTCTTGCGTGCGCTTCAACGGGAAGCGGTAAGACCGCCGCTTTTCTTCTTCCGATTCTGAACAGGCTGGTCACGAGGCCGCGGGGCAAGACGCGCGCACTGGTGCTCACGCCGACGCGCGAGCTCGCGGCACAGATCGTCGAGCAGCTGAACGCACTCGCTGTTCACACCCCGGTGACGGCATGGCCGATCATCGGCGGCGTTGGAATGGGGCCGCAGGAGCACGCATTCCGCAGCGGCATGGATGTTCTCGTCGCGACGCCGGGCCGCCTTCTCGATCACCTCAGGTACCCTTACTCCAGGCTCGATTCAGTGGAGTACCTGGTTCTCGACGAAGCCGACCGCATGCTGGACATGGGCTTCCTCCCGGATATTACGCGCATTCTGAAGCACCTTCCTCCCAAGCGGCAAACACTCTTCTTCAGTGCCACGATACCGGGTCCCATCGCGCGCCTCGCCAGCCAGATGCTCAAGAATCCGGCGACGATCAATCTCCACCGCGCCTCGGCGCCGGCGGTTGGGATAACTCAGGCGGTCTATCCTGTATCGCAGGAGCTCAAGGCCGCGCTGTTTCTTTCGCTGTTGAAGCGAGGAGATCTGAAGCAGGCGCTTGTCTTCACCCGCACCAAACATCGCGCCAACCGGCTCGCCGACAATCTCGTGAAGAACGGGATCCAGGCCGAGAGAATCCACGGAAATCGCTCTCAGGTGCAGCGCACGGCTGCGCTGGCCGGATTCAAGAGCGGCAGATATCCGGTGCTTGTCGCAACTGACATCGCAGCCCGCGGAATCGACGTCGAGGCGCTCGGTCACGTGGTGAATTTCGACGTGCCTCCTGCGGCGGACGACTACATCCACCGTGTCGGCAGAACGGGGCGGGCTGAAATGACGGGCGAGGCGTTCACGTTCGTTGCGCCTGAGGAGGAGGGTGACCTGCGCAATATCGAGCGCGCACTTGGCCGGCGTCTTCCGCGAGTTACCGTTCCCGAGTTCGATTACAATGCGCGTCCGGCGGGGCGACTGGAAATTCCAATCAGCGAGCGAATCGCTGGTATCCGTGCGCGGAAGAAAGAGGAACGGGCGAGAGCCGCGGCGAAAGCAGCGCGACGTGCCGGCCACGCCGGCGGCTCTGCTGGAAGCAAGAGTGCGGGGACGCGCGACGCAAAAAGCGCCGGCGGGCGCGGGCAGCAGAGCTCGCGCCGCCGACGCAGTCGCTAGTCTAGATCTTCACCAGCTCGACGCGCCGGTTGTTGGAGCGCCCTTCAGCTGTGTCGTTTCCGCCAGCCGGCTTCGTGTCCCCGAATCCTTTCGACTCGAGCCGCCCAGCGTTCACACGATAGTCTTTCACCAGCGCAGCTTTCACCGCCGCCGCGCGCTTGTCGCTCAACGCGCGATTCGCGTCCTTGGCACCAACGTTGTCGGTGTGACCTTCGATTCGCAGCTTCAGCTCCGGGTGCTGCTCGAGCATCCCTGCGATCTGCTTGAGTGTCGGCGTAGACTCCGGTCGCAGCTTGTCGCTGCCAGTATCGAAGAGCAGGCCCTGAGTTGCGGCGTGACCGGACGCTACGATCTCGTCGTAGAGGGACTTCCGGCTTTCGGCGACGCGGATCCGCCCGATGTAAGCCGGATTCTCGTCGCTCCGCGCATCGACGATCAGGTGCAACACCTTCGATCGCTCGAAATTCGCGTTGGGAACGTTGGCGAGCCGCTTCTCGTCGAGATAGACCTTGATGTACTTGCCGTCACCGAGGATTCGCACCTGTGCCGGCTTCCCGCGGTATCGAAGGCGGCTCGCGTCGTTGTTGGTAAGCTTCACCTCACCGCCGCCGCCGCCTCGCAGCGACACGCCGTCGCTGCCCCATCCAATGATCGACGTTCCTGCGTCATCTACACGCCCTACGCTGCCACGAAGATGAAAATCCGCTCCGTCGAGCGATGGTCGATTGATGACGTCGATCTCGATGGTGAACCGCTGCGGCAGCACTTCGGGTAACGGTATCGTGAGCTTGCTCTGGCTCGTCGCGCGCAAAGTGCGCCGCCCGCCGAGCTCGGCGACTTCCATGTTCCCTTCGACGAACTGAAGTCGCGCCGGGAAGTTGCCAACCTGGTCGTCGGTGAAGTCGGCGTAGTAGATCACTCTCTCGCCGGGAACGAAATCGTAGTTGGTCCACAGGGCTGGAGCTGCAGCGGCCGGAGCGGCACTGGGCCCGCTCGTCATCGACGCTGGTGCGCCACCACTGGGGATGCTCATGCTCTGCATCATCTGCATCGCGGCCGCCATCTCGGGGCCGTTGCTCTGCATCATCTTCATGGCCGCGGCCATGTTGGCGCTCGTCATTCCAGCGTCCTTCATCGCGGCGGCCGCTGCAGCGTTGGACATGCCCTGGGCCTGCATCATTTTCATGTATGCAGCAGCTGTTGCGGCGTTTGAAACCCCACTCGAGCCGCCGCCCTTCATCATTTTCATTGCTGCGGCTGTCGCTGCGGCGTTCGACAGTCCACCGCCGCCAATCGCGCCCATTGCACCGCGCGCAGCAGCGCCGGTTATTCCGCCTTGTCCCATGGCCTTTGCTGCCGCACCCGCCGCTGCAGTAGACGCAGCGCCGGTCGCCATCGCCGCAGCTGTACCGCCAACGCCCTGGCCCGAGAGCATACCCATGATGCCGCTGTTCGCGCATGGTCCCTGACCCGTCACGGCAGATGCAACTGCTGCTCCGGGCACGACGGTGCAGGCAACTCCGACTGCCGCGCCTTTCACGGCATCACTGCCAGCAGCCTTCGCAGCCGCCTGCACGGTCTTGTTGCCTGCGACGGCCTTCGCCTTGTTCATGAGGCCGCCGAAGCGACCGGTCTTCTTAGGCTTTAAAGAATCGGCTGCGGCGGAGTCTGCAGCTGTTGCGGGGGCGGCTGGGGCTTGT
The DNA here is from genome assembly GCA_030775065.1 of Gemmatimonadota bacterium. Classification (GTDB taxonomy): domain Bacteria; phylum Gemmatimonadota; class Gemmatimonadetes; order Gemmatimonadales; family Gemmatimonadaceae; genus UBA4720. Next base: position 10,069 of record JALYJX010000024.1, read on the forward strand.
GCCCCTGCGAGAGTGGCAACCGAGGCGACGAGCAGCATCGTCAAGGGGGTGAGATGCATGCGCGACATGTAGGGCCTCGAGGGCTGCAGTAAGTTTTAACTACGCAGAATGGAACATGTGGCGCGCGTCAGCTTATAGCAAGCAAATCAGGATTACGTGGTTGGGAGATGAGTCGCTTTCAGCCACCCACTCAGTTGTTGCGGCGGGCACGAACTACGAGACCGGCGAGACCAGTGAGGGAATCAAGGGGTTAACTGGCAGCTAGTACTTCGCGATCTCGCGGTAGGCCGCCTTGAAGTCGTCCACCTGCGGCAGAATCGCGTCCTCGAGCTGCGGCGCGTAGCCGACGAACGTATCGGTGGACGCAACGCGTCCCACGGGCGCGTCGAGCCACGCAAAACATTCCTGCGCGATTGCGGCGGCGATCTCTGCGCCGTAGCCCCACGAGAGCGAGTCCTCGTAAGCCACGATGACACGCGACGTCTTCTTCACCGACTCGAATACCGCCTGCTTGTCCCACGGGCTCAAAGTGCGAAGGTCGATTACCTCGACGGAAATGCCCTCGTCCGCAACTGCATTCGCCGCCGTGAGCGCACGCTGCAGCGTGGCGCCATAAGTCACGAGAGTGAGATCGGTTCCTTCGCGAACGGTTTTCGCCTTGCCGAACGGAATCATGAAGTTCGGCCCGGGGTTCGGACTCTTGTTGTAAGTCTGTCTATAGAGGTGCTTGTGCTCGAGGAAGATCACCGGATCGTCGCAGCGGATTGCGGTGCGCAGCAGCCCGTTGGCGTCGAGCGCGGTCGCGGGACAAACCACTCTCAGTCCCGGACAGTGCGTGAACAATGTCGCGCCAGTCTGCGAGTGGTAGATCGCGCCGCGGATATAGCCGCCGTATGTCGTGCGCACGACGACAGCCGCAGAAAAACTGTTGTTGGAGCGCCAGCGCATCGTCGCGAGCTCGTCGCGCAGCTGCATGTACGCCGGCCAGATGTAATCGAAGAACTGCACCTCGACCACCGGCTTGAAGCCGCGAATTGCAAGACCGATAGCGCGTCCGACGATGTTGGCCTCCGCGAGCGGCGAATTATAGACGCGCGCTCCGCCGAACTCCTTCTGCAGGCCCCACGTCACCTTGAACACGCCGCCCTTGCCCTTCACCTGGCCGAGATACTTGTCGCGCGACACGTCGGCGACGTCCTGACCGAAGACCAGGATCTTCTCGTCACGCCGCATCTCGTCCTTCATGCATGCGTTGAGAAGGTCCACCATCGTCGTCGGATCGCCGGTGAACTTCGGATCGTCCTCCGTATCGAACTGCTCGCCGGTCGGATCCACATCCGGTGAGTACACGCCGTAGTACACCGTGTCCGCTGCGGGCTGCGGTTGCGCGAGTGCGTCATCGGTTGCGGCGAGAACGATCGCGTCGATCTCTTCCTGGATCTGCTTCATCTGCTCGTCGGTCGCGTGCCCCTCTGCGACCAGCCATTTCGGAAATACCGTAACGGGATCGCGCGCGGCATCTGCGTCCCGCTCTGCCGGCGGGCGGTACATCGTTTCGTCGTCGGACAGCGAGTGCGAGTAGGGCCGGATGACCTTCGCGTGAACGAGAGCTGCTCCCTTCCGCGCGCGCACGTGTGCGACCGCGCGCGACATCACCTCGTGGCTGGCGAGCAGATCGCAGCCGTCGACTTCCTCGACGAGCAGGTTTGGAAATGAGCGGACGAGGCGCGAGATGCTGCCGCCGGCTGTGTTGACTTCCACGGGAACGGAGATGGCGTAGCCGTTGTCTTCAACGAGATAGAGCACAGGCAATGAGAGATTCGTCGCCGTGTTCAGAGATTCCCAGAACTCGCCCTCGCTCGTCTGGCCTTCGCCTGTCGTTACGAGGACGATCTCGTCTTCCTTGAACCCTTCGCTGATCCCGATCAGCTTCGCGCGAAGGGTCGCTTCGCCCGAGCCCACCGCCTGGAGAAACTGAGTCCCCGTCGGCGATGATGCCGATACGATGTTGAATTCCTTGTGCCCCCAATGGCTCGGCATCTGCCGCCCGCCGGATGCCGGGTCCTTTGCCGCGCCGACTGCCGAGTAGAGCATCTCGGCCGGTGTTACGCCGAGCATCAGGCACAGGGCGCGATCGCGATAATAAGGGTAGAACCAGTCGTAGCCCGGCTTCAAAATCATTCCGGTCGCGGTCAGAACTGCCTCGTGGCCGGCGCCCGATATCTGGAAGAAGATCTTGTTCTGCCGTTTGAGCTGGACTTCCTTGTCGTCTATGCGGCGCGACAGCAGCATGTTCCGATACGCCGCAACGAGGTCGGCTGAGCCGAGGCCGCCGGCCGTTCGGGGGGATGTCTTTCGGTCTGGGAGGGTCTTTGTGGCCATCTCGAGGGTCGGATTGCGTGGATCGACGCTAATAATAGTAGCCGCGCCGGGACGATGGCTACGACGCAGGGCCCTTGCCACGAGCTCCTGACTGCGTGGCCAGCAAATCGCGGTACGATCCGAGGCAATGTTGAACTTTACGCGGGGATACGGACATGTGTAATCGAACGACCTGGGCCGCCGCAGCTCTATTCGCGGGGTTGATTGCGTGCAGTCAACGCGCCGTAACGCCGGCCGATTCCGCGACTGGAACGAATCCGCCGGGGTCGAACACCGGCGTGCCGGCAAATCAGCAAAGCGATTGGACGGCCATCGAGAAGATCGAGGCCGAAGCCAAGTCGATCGCAAAGACGGCGGGATGCACGGCGAGCGGCGACTGCAGGGCGGCGCCCGTTGGCTCGCGCGCTTGCGGCGGGCCGCGGTATTACATCCCGTATTGCGCGAGGACGACCGATTCAGTCGCGCTCTTCCGAAAGCTCGATGAGGTCGCAAAGGCGGAGCAGGCGTACAACAGGAAGTACAACCTGGCATCCACCTGCGAGTTCCGGATGCCGCCTACGGTCAACGCGGTCGGAGGATCTTGCGTGGCGCAATAGCGCTGAAGCGTTACCTTCTCTGGCGAGTCTGAGCCCCAGCCCTCGAGTCCCAGTCCCCAACCCTCGCCAGAGGACACAATGAATCTCGTCGCGCGCGCAAAGGCGATTCTGATGACGCCTAAGCAGGAGTGGCCCGTGATCGATGCGGAGCCGCTGAATGTCCGCGAGCTGTTGCTTGGTTATGTGCTTCCACTCGCCGCGATCGGGCCGATTGCACGGTTCATCGGCGTCTCGGTCTTTGGACTCGGAGGAATTTTCCGGGTTCCGGTCGGGACTGCGCTTTCACAGGCGATAGTCGCGTTTGTGCTCGCCGTGATCAGTGTGTTCGTGCTTGCCTGGGTAATCAACGCCCTGGCGCCGCAGTTCGGCGCCACGCAGGACATGAATCAGGCAATCAAGCTCTCGGCATACAGTGCGACCGCCGGCTGGGTAGCGGGAATCTTCTATCTCATCCCGGCACTGTGGATTCTTGCCATCATTGGCGGACTCTACAGCCTGTATCTCTTCTGGGTCGGTCTACCGGTGATGATGAAGGTCCCTGCTGAAAAGGCGGTGCCCTACGTCGTCGTAATCGTGATCGCGACGATCGTCTTCTACTGGATCACGGCGTTTATCGCCGGGCGAATGATGTACATGTAGCACGAAAACAAAAGAGAACTGCAAGCTGGGAGCTGGCAGAGGCAGAGCCGTCAGCCAGGTGGTGCCCGACGCGAAGAGAGTTTAGTCGAGGGAAGGAAACCGATAGGTCTCTATGTAGTGGAGCTCCAAGCCGGGACCTAAGCCTCTGCGGGCTCCCGGCACGCTGTCCTCTATTGCAGTCGACCGTATCTAAAAGTCCACTGGCCGCAGGTACGACTCCCCAATCGCGCTGTGGCTCAACATCGCTACGGTGGGCAGTTTTCGTTTCCAGTGAGTTCCCGCCAGTCGGCCGCGCACAAGCTCCACTTCCTCTCGGCTGAATCCGATCGCCTCGATCTCGCTCGGCCCATACCCATGCACGAGCCAGTTGAGAATCTCGTCGGCGCGCGCATAGGTGATCCCGAAATCCCCCTCATCAGTCTGGCCTTCAATCAGATCAGCCGACGCCGGTTTCGATACGATCACCTCGGGTACGCCCAGGTGCCTTGCGAGCGCCCACACCTGCGTCTTGAACAGGTCACCGAGCGGATTGATCGGCGGTGAGTCGTCGGCGTGCCACGTGAAGTAGCCCAGGAGGCGCTCTGTCTTGTTGCCAGTCCCTATGGGCAAGCCGCGATACTTGGCGGCGAGGTCGAACAGCGCGATCATCCGTGTCCGCGCCATCACATTGCCTCGCCGGGCGGGATCGGCGTCAGGCTCGCTCGCGAGATAGCCGTCCACCGCCGCCGAGAGGTCGACAGTTCGCGCTTCGATTCCGAGCGCGTCAATCACGAGCTGAGCATGCTCCAGTGAATCCTGACTGGAGGTCCGGTACGGAAGGCGTACGCCAATCACGTTCGATGCGCCGAGTGCGCGCGCCGCGAGAAACGCGGTCACAGCCGAATCGACTCCGCCGGAAATTCCAATCACGCACTTCTCGAAGCGCCGCAGCCGGAATTCTTCTCTCAGAAAAGTTGTGAGCCAGTCCGCAGTCAGAGCGGGATCGATGTCGAGCGATGGCGGGCCGATGATACTTGGCGGCGCCGCAATGATCTCGACGCCACGATCGCTTTTCATTCGCGATGATTTTGCCCGTTGATGCAATGGTCGCTCTTCGGATTGCCCATCGGAGCTGCCCGCGACTTCCGCCTCCAGCTCACGCTTCGCCGTCGGCGAGCCCGTCCCTTCCAGGAGCGGCTCGCTTCCGTTCTTCGAGGCGGGATCGTAGTCCACAGGCGCCGGCTCGCTACGCTGGATTTTTCCAATCGTCCTTACCATGTGCGGAAGCATCGTTTGCAGGTCGGTGAGCAGCGGGAGCTCGACGCGCGCCCGCGTGAGATCCGAGGTGTCGAGAGTAGCGGTGATGATCGCCTCTTCCCAAAGCGGCGCGCGCAGCTTCACGTCACCCTTTGGACCGGCCACCATTGAGCCACCGGCGAAAGTCTTCCCCCCCTCGGTACCCACGAGCTGCACCAGCGCTACGAAAACACCGTGCTCCGAAGCGATGTCACGCGCAAGCCTCTCCCATCGCTCGAGCGTTCCCGGCCCGGGCCTGTCGTCCGTCCGCGGAACGACACCGCGCGCAGGCGAAGCCGACGCGATGAAGATCACCTGAGCGCCGTCGAGCGCCGCTATCGTTCCCGACAAGCTGTGCCACGCATCTTCGCAGACAAGCATCGCCGCGCGGCCCCACGAGGTGTCGAACGCGCGAATCTCGAACCCACGATCAACGAACCGCTCTTCGTCGAACAGCCCATACGTGGGAAGAAAAACCTTACGATGTATGTGACGCACGACCGGAGAATTTCCTCCCAGCGTCACATAGAGAGCGCTATTATAGATCGAGTTGTTCCAGACCTCGTAGAAGCCGAGTCCGACATCCATTGGAGCGAGCGACGGAACCGCAGCGCGGTATTGCTCGTCGAGATCGCGGACCAGCGTTCCGGCGGTAACTGCGTGGTCGCGGACACCGCCCTCGAGGAAATAGCCGCTCACGGCAGTCTCGGGGAGGAACGCGACCTGGGGCCGCGGGGTCACAGCATCGAGCTGCGCGAAAATCTCGCCAAGGTGTGCGAGATTCCCGGCGTAGTCTCCCTTGCGCGGCTTGAACTGCACGATTGCCAGATGGACTGACTGATGCATTACACTGAAGTTGACATAGCCACTCGGCGCGGGCAACGGGCGCTCCTGCTGGCGGTCGTTGTGCTCGGTCTGGCGCCTGCTACGTTGCCCGCGCAGTCTCGCGGAACAGAGGCGTGGCGCATTATCCAGCCTCCTCAGTCGTCGCAGATTCTCGCGCGAGACGGTTCGCTGATCGCCGAAGTCGGTGCGGAGCTTCGCACGAGCATCTCATTGCGAACGCTGCCGCGCTACGTCCCGCAGGCGTTCATTGCCGTCGAGGACCGCCGATTCTACCAGCACGACGGAGTGGACGTCATTGGAATCGCCGGAGCGATCAAAGGGAGGATCCTCGGTGAGCAGAGAGGTGGAGCGAGCACCATCACTCAGCAGCTCGTCGGCAACATGCATCCCGACCTGGTGGACCGGCGCGAGCAGACACTGGCCCGCAAGCTCCGTGAGCAGCAGGCCGCCCGCGAGATGGAGAAGCGTTACACGAAAGCTCAAATACTCGAGGCGTATCTCAATCAGATCAACTTCGCGCACGGCTGGTACGGCATCGAGACCGCTGCGCGCCACTACTTCGGGAAGAGTGCAACGCAGCTTTCGCTCGCTGAGGCCGCCACGCTCGCAGCGATGCCGAAAGCTCCGGAGAACTACGAGCCGGTGAAATTCCCCGAGAGGGCAAGGGAGCGCCGCAATACCGTTCTCGCGCTGATGCAGCAGCAAGGATACATCACGCGCGCGCAGGCACAAGCGGCACAGGCAAGCCGCGTCGTAACAGTTCCGAATTACGGAGTCTCCATTGCGGCGCCGTATTTCATCGACGTCGTGAAAGTTCAGGCGCGCCGCGCCGGCGTGCCCATCGCAAATGGTGGTTATCGAGTCTACACGACGCTCGACCCAGTGCTTCAGCACGCCGCGGCACTTTCCCTGACTGAAGGCACAAGAGAGGTAGAAGCAAGATCCGGGTACCGCCATGCAGCAATGGGGAGCGGCAATGGCTCCGATTACCTGCAGGGACTGGTAGTGGCGATAGATCCTGCCACGGGCGACGTCCGCGCGCTTGTGGGCGGACGCGATTACAGGACGTCGCAGTTCGACCGCGCTGTAGACGGCATGAGGCAGCCGGGCTCGTCCTTCAAGCCGATCGTCTACGCCGCTGCTATTGCCGGCAGCATCGCTGCAAACGCAATCGTCGGTGACACGGCAATCGCTATCCCACTTCCGAACGGGACAGTGTACAGGCCGGACAACTCCGACCACGAGTACCTTGGTGAGATCACGCTGCGCGAAGCCCTCACGAAATCCAGGAACGTAGTTGCCGTTCAGCTCGGCCAGACCCTCGGCATGGATTCTGTGATTGCGCTCGCCCGCCGGATGGGGATTACTTCGCCGATCGCGCCGTATCCGTCGAGTGCAATCGGTGCGTCAGCGGTTCAGCCGCTCGATCTGGTCGCGGCTTACACGACTTTCGCGAACCTCGGGACGCCGGTCGAGCCGCGATTCATCAATCGCATCGAGGATCGGAGCGGCAAGACCCTCCTGAGCCCACCCGTTCGGACGCTCGCGCCAGCACTCGATCAAGGCACGGCGTTCGTGGTGCGGGACATGATGCGTGACGTCGTCGAGCGGGGGACGGCGACGTCCATTCGTCGTTATCTGCCGGCGAGCATCCCCGTAGCGGGAAAGACGGGTACGACGAACGACAATACCGACGTATGGTTCGTCGGGCTCACACCGGACATTGTCGCCGGCGTGTGGCTCGGGTTCGACAAGCCGAAGACGATCACGGCCGGCGCCGCCGGCGGCTCGCTCGCCGCACCGATCTGGGGAAAAATGATGTCGCGGTACTACGCACTCACACGACGGCCGGCCGATTCGTGGACGATTCCGCCTGGTGTCACAGCGGGCGAGCTGGATCGGGTGACCGGTGAGCTTGCGAATGAGGAGACTCCGCCCGACCGCATTTACACCGAGTACTTCATAGAGGGAACGGAGCCGATCCCGTTGCGGCCCGAGCTGTTCAAGATCTTTCAGTCGGGGCCCATCATCAGATAACTGACCCGTTACGGGAAACAGGTAACGGGTCAGTTATTCGGTCTGTGTCACAAGGACCGGTACCGGCGCGGCGACGGGCGTGCCGGCAAACCGCTGGACAATAACCGTCACGG
>JALYJX010000025.1 GCA_030775065.1 Gemmatimonadota bacterium
GCTGATGAATCTCCAACCAGAGTACTCGATCGCGCCGCCGAGTCGGCGATCATCGCGCGAATAGACGATGCAAGAAAAACAGGCGACACACTCGGCGGCGTATGCGAAGTCGTATGCACTGGGCTGCCTGTGGGGATAGGGTCTCACGTCTCCTGGGACAGGAAGCTCGACGGCCGCATCGGGAAGGCGATGATGTCGATACCGGCGGTGAAGGGAGTCGGGATCGGCCTGGGGTTCGAGGCTGCAAGTCTTCCGGGCTCAGCCGTTCACGACGAGATCCTCTCGGGGGGCGACAGCGCGAGGTCCGCCAATTTGCGCCGGCGTACCAATCGCGCCGGCGGACTCGAAGGAGGAATGACGACTGGCGAGGCACTCATCGTGAGAGTTGCGATGAAGCCGATAAGCACGCTGATGAAGCCGCTGGCGACGGTCGAGATGAAAACGGGCGAGGCCGCGTCCGCGGTGGCGGAGCGCAGCGACGTGACCGCTGTTCCGGCGATGGGCGTGATTGCCGAAGCGATGCTGGCGTTCGTCATCGCTCATGCGATGATCGAGAAGTTCGGCGGCGATTCGTTGAGCGAGATGCGGCGGAACTTCGACGGGTATGTTGACCACATCGGAAAACGGATCTGATTGAACATCGTCCTCGTTGGTCTCCCAGGAGTCGGCAAGACAACCGTCGGACGCGCTGTTGCGCGGCTGCTGCATTATCCGTTCGTGGACTTCGACACCGAGATAGAGCACCGCGAGCACGCAACGGTTGCGCAGATATTCGAGCGGAAGGGAGAGGCTTATTTTCGGACCCTCGAGTCGGCGCTCACCCGGGAGCTGGCCGGCAGCAAAGGAACGGTTATGGCCACCGGAGGAGGATGGGTGACGAACTCCGACTCCATGGCACTTTTGCGTTCCACAGGGCGTATGATATACCTTAGAGCGACCCCGGAGACCGTGCTGGCCCGAATGGCTGCCGGACGAGCCCGGAGGCCGCTTCTGGACGGTTCCGACCCTGTGGGCGCCATCAAGCGGCTGTACCAGGCTCGGCGGGCGCTCTACGAAACTGCCGATCTGGTGCTGGATACCGAAGTTATTGCAAAATCAGAAGTTATCGAGCAGGTGTGCCAATACGCTCAGTCGTCTGGCGGGGAGGGTTAACGCGCTTGCTGACCACATACTGCACAAATAGGTTAGGCGAATGGACGAACGTTTGGCTGGGCCAATGACATTCAGGGTGATGGGACCGCACGAGCGGGGCAGATTCGCCCCCGACGCCTGGGGCCACCTCCTTTCGCTCAGCGGATCCGGGGCAATCAACCCGGTCGAGCTCGAGCACATAATCGAGCGCGCGCTGATGCAGATCGACGGCAGGATCGCTCTCGAAGACCTTCGCGGGATGCTCGAGGGCTCGGGCCTCGAGGACTCCGGAGCGCCCGGCGACAACCAGACGGTTCACTAGGCAGCCCATGGCAATCGCCAAAAAGAAAGCGGCAAGAAAGACGGCGAAAACCGGCGCTGCCGCGCGCGGCGTGAAATCGCGGAAGTCGAAAATCGTAGTCGACGATGACGCGCCGTTCGAGCCGGGTACAACTACACTTGTAGTTGTCGAGTCGCCCGCGAAAGCCAAGACCATCGGAAAGTATCTCGGCCGCGGCTATCGCGTTCGCGCCACGATCGGTCACCTGCGCGACCTGCCCGAGAAAAAAATCGGCATCGACATCGAGAACGGATTCGAGCCCGAGTATGTCACCATTCCGGGAAAGGAGAAGACCCTCGCCGATCTGAAGACCGCCGCGCGAGACTCGCGCGAGATCCTGCTCGCAACCGATCCCGACCGCGAAGGCGAGGCAATCGCCTGGCACGTTGCCGGACAGATTCGCCGCAAGAACGGCGCTCCCATTCGCCGCGTTCTCTTTCACGAGATCACTCGCGAGGCTGTGCAGAAGGCAATCGCCAGCGCCGGCGAGATCGACGACCGCAAGGTTGACGCGCAGCAGGCGCGCCGCGTTCTCGACCGGCTAGTCGGTTACAAGGCCAGCCCCGTTCTCTGGAAGACTGTAAAGAAGGGAATCTCAGCCGGCCGGGTGCAGACAGTCGCGCTTCGCCTGCTCGTCGAGCGCGAGCGCGAGATCAACGCATTCAGGAAGGTCGAGTACTGGACGGTGGAGGCCCTGCTCGAGAAGGCGGGGCAGGAGTTCATCGCAAAGCTCCACCACATCGATTCGAAAAAGCCCGTCATTCCGAACGAGGAGACCGCACAGCGGATTCTGGCGGACCTCGAGCCCCGGAAACACTTCGACGCCACGGAGGTCAAGCGGCGCGAGCGGCGCAAGAATGCGGCGCCGCCGTTTACGACCAGCACACTGCAGCAGGAAGCGGCGAAGAAGCTGAGCTACGGCTCCAAGCGCACTATGCGCCTGGCGCAGGATCTGTACGAGGGCGTTGAGCTCGGGCCCGAGGGCGCAGTCGGTCTCATCACCTACATGCGAACTGACTCGACGCGCGTCTCCGAAACGTCAGCGACAGAAGCTCGCAATTACGTGCAGATGCTTTTCGGTGAGGAGTTCGTTGCGAAAAACGTGCAGCTGTATGGCGACGGCAAATCGAAGAATGCCCAGGAAGCTCACGAAGCAATACGGCCGACAGATCCGACGCGCCGCCCGGAGCACATCCAGCGCTACCTGTCCGCCGATCAGTTCAAGCTCTACCAGCTCATCTGGCAGCGGTTCATCGCATCGCAGATGTCCCCGGCGGTATTCGATACGACAACTGTCGACTTCGATCTCTCGGTAACGAAAAACGGAGCGGTGAAGCCGCTGCCGTATCTGTTCCGCTCAACGGGCAGCGTGATGAAGTTCCAGGGCTATCTGGCGCTGTACCGTGAAGCGCGCGAGGAAGGCGACGGTCACGGCCGTCCCCTCGAGGACGAGCAGGCGCTGCCTTCAGTAGAGGTAGGCGAGAACATCCCCGTCAAGCGAATCACGCCCTCCCAGCATTTCACTGAGCCGCCGCCGAGGTATTCCGAGGCGAGCCTGGTAAAGGAGCTGGAGCGACTGGGGATTGGTCGACCATCGACATACGCGTCGATCATCTCGACACTCGTCGACAGGCGATACGCGCAGCTCGAGCAGCGCCGCTTTTTCCCCACCGAGCTGGGTGACAAGGTCGAGCGCGTCATGGTGAAGAGCTTCCCCGACATCTTCAACGTGAAGTTCACGTCGAGCATGGAAAGCGACCTCGATCGCATCGAGGAAGGCGAAGTGAACTGGCGCGGAATGCTCGGCGAGTTCTACGGTCCATTCTCCGCGTCGCTCAGGGACGCCGATTTCGAGGCGCTCATTGCGGAGGCTCACGATCTCTCGGCGCTCGCAACGGAGCGTTGCCCCGATTGCGGCGGAAGACTCGTTGCGCGCGGCGGGTTCTTCGGTCCTTTCATCGCCTGCGAGAACCATCCGAAGGCCTGCAAGTACACGCGGCCGCTGCGCGGCGAGCGGAAGCCGGCCGAGCTAACAGATCAGATCTGCCACGAGTGCGGCGCCCCGATGGTGATTCGCCACGGTCGCTCGGGCGAGTTCCTCGGCTGCTCGCGCTTCCCGAAGTGCCGCGGAACGCGGTCGATGCCCACCGGCGTGAAATGTCCGAAGGATGGCGGTGACATTTCGATTCGCCGCTCGAAGAAGCGGGGCAAGGCGTTCTACGGGTGCTCGAATTATCCGGCGTGTGATTTCGTCATCTGGGACAAGCCGGTTGCGGAGGTTTGTCCGGAGTGCGGCTACGTTGGCGCGGAGATGAAATCGAACAAGACGCGCCGGGAGTACCGCCGCTGTATTAAGTGCGCGAACGAGTGGGAAGCACCGGAGAAAACGGATCAAACAGAGCACACGGATCAGGGGCAACGGGCAACGGCAAGCGGGTGACGGGCAGGCAACAGGTAACGGGAAACTGGTTACGGGTAACGGAGTAGTTCATGTAGTAGGCGGTGGGCTGGCAGGCTCGGAGGCAGCATGGCAGCTGGCCGAGCGGGGCCACAGCGTCGCCCTGCATGAAATGCGTCCGGTGCGAACGACCCCCGCGCACACAACTGACAAGCTCGCCGAGCTCGTGTGCTCGAATACGTTCAAAAGCACCGAGACGTCCAACGCCCACGGCCTGTTGAAGGCCGAGATGCGGGTGCTCGGCTCGATGATCCTCGACTGCGCCGATTCCGCGCGGGTTCCGGCAGGCAGCGCGCTGGCCGTCGATCGCGACGCTTTCGCCTCGGCTGTCACCGCGAAAATCGCGTCGCATCCCAACATCGAAGTAACGCGCGAGGAAGTCACCACCCTGGAGCCGAGCTCAATTATCGCGACAGGTCCTCTGACCTCCGACGCTCTGGCTCATGCGATTCGCGAGCGGCTCGGAGTAGGCGCTCTCGCGTTCTATGACGCAATCGCTCCGATTATCTCGAGAGATTCGATCGACGAGACGATCGCGTTTTCGGCTTCGAGGTACGGACGGGAGACGATGGAAGGCCACGGCGACGAGGGTGCCTACCTCAATTGCCCGATGTCGAAGGAAGAGTACGACGCGTTCATATCCGCGCTGACGACCGCGGATCAGTTTCACGGACACGAGTTCGACGCGGCTCCGTACTTCGAGGGGTGCATGCCGGTGGAGGTTGCGGCCGGACGCGGTGCGGAAACGCTGCGCTTCGGGCCGATGAAGCCGGTAGGCCTCCAGGATCCACGCAGCGACAGGCGGCCCCACGCGGTGGTGCAGCTGAGGCGGGAAGACCGGCACGGCCGCATGTGGAATCTCGTCGGTTTCCAGACGCGACTGAGGATCCCGGAGCAGCAGCGCGTGTTCAGGATGATCCCCGGTCTGGCTGACGCGGAGTTTCTTCGCTACGGCTCGATTCACCGGAACTCGTACCTGAATTCTCCGGCGGCTCTCAGCTCTCATCTCTCTCTGCGCGACGATCCAACGGTTCTCTTCGCGGGACAGATCACCGGCGTCGAGGGATACACTGAAAGCTCAGCGACCGGCCTGCTCGCCGGCATCAACCTGTCGCGCATCATCGGCGGTGAAGAGCCCGTGATTCCGCCGCCCATCACCATGCTCGGCGCACTGTACCGCTACATGCGTGAAGCAGACCCCACGCACTTTCAGCCGATGAACGCAAACTTCGGCCTCGTCGACGACCTGCCGGAGGCAATTCGTGACAAGAAGCGAAAGCGCGAGATGATCGCTGAGCGTGCGCTCAGTGCGATCGCCGAATGGAACGAGTCGATCGAGAGTGATATCGGTGTCGCCGAAACCAGCTGACACCGCGGAGCGGCCCGCGGTCGCTTCACCTGAGGTTGCCGACTTTCTCCTCCACCTGGAGAAAGAACGGAATGTCTCCGCGCACACGCTCAAGGCATATAGTCGCGACCTCGCCGAGTTCACGTCTTACCTGAGCGGCTACTACGGCGGCGGGGACTGGAGCTGGGAAGGAGTCGATCGCCTCGCCATTCGCGGATTTCTCTCACACCTCACTCGCCGAAAGCTGTCGAAGCGCACCATCTCGCGCGCTCTCTCGGCGGTTCGAAGCTTTTACGCGTACATGCATCGAAACGAGGAAGTCGAATCCAATCCCGCGCGGGGCGTGAACAGCCCGAAGCTCGACCGCCACCTGCCCGGCTATCTCGACCGGACGCAGATCGACCTCCTCTTTCAAAGCTCTGAGCTGAAAGCACAGGAGGGCCGCTTCACCGACGTGCGCAACAACGCCATTCTCGAGCTGTTCTACTCGACTGGAATGCGATTGTCCGAGCTGCGTGGAATCAACCGGGCCGACATCGATCTTCTGTCGCAGCAGGTAAAGGTGCGCGGCAAGGGCCGGAAAGAGCGCATCATACCAGTCGGCGATCACGCGCAGCTCGCACTGCGCAACTACGAGGCGAAACGCGACGAGGTCGTCCGCACCTCACTGCCAAGGGCCGACAGGACCGCTTTTTTTATCAGCAGTCGTGGGAAGCGCATGTCCGTGAGCGCCATCCAGAGCGCTGTCACGGGCTTTCTAGACAGTATCGACGAAGACTCCGGATTGTCCACCCACTCGCTGCGTCACAGCTTCGCCACGCACCTTCTCGACGCCGGGGCCGACCTCCGCGCGGTTCAGGAGCTCCTTGGCCACGCGTCGATCTCGACGACCCAGATCTACACTCACACCAGCGTCGAGCGGCTCAAGAAAGTGTACGAGAAGGCCCACCCGAGGGCGTAGGACCTCGCGGCCCGACAAAACCGCGGGCATAATTGCCATCGTATAATCCGAGCAGCCGGGAATACATCCCGGGTCCGACGCGAAACCGTTTCCGCAGGTAGCATGGGCAAAGCTCGAATTCATCCTGTCGTCCGCATAACCCACTGGGTGAACGCCGTCGCGCTCACGATCATGGTCGGGAGCGGACTCAGGATCTTCAACGCGTACCCGGCCTTCGCTCGGAAGGGCGAGACGTTCTGCTGCTACCCGTGGGAGGGTCAGCCGATTCCGAGTGCTCTCACGTTCGGCGGTTGGCTGGCCGGCGCCCGAAACTGGCACTTTGCGATGATGTGGGTGCTTGTCGTCAACGGGCTCATCTATCTCGGCTTCATCTACCTGCACGGAGAATGGCGGGACCTCGTCCCGAGGAAATCATTCTTCCGCGATTCGCTCGAGATGATGAAGTACTACCTGTTCCTGAGGAAGCGGCATCCGGTCCAGGGCAAGTACAACGCGCTTCAGCGGGGAACGTATTTCGTCCTGCCAATCGTTGGCGCCGTCTCGGTGATCAGCGGGCTCGCGATCTGGAAGCCGGTTCAGCTTGCGCTGCTGACCAACCTCATGGGCGGATATGTCTGGGCCCGCTACTGGCATTTCCTGTCGATGGTCGCGCTCGTCGCGCTGAGCGTGATCCACATCTTCATGGTCTTTGCCGTGGATCCTTACGCACTGAGAGCCATCACCACCGGCGGCTACAATCCGGAGAAATCGCCCGAAGCAAGAAACGCCCGGCCCTTCTACAACCTGTTTGCGCGTCGCAAGGCGCCGGAGGCCGCCGAGCCGTGACGATCGATCGCCGGAAGTTCATGGAGCTGACGGGCGCAGCGGTCTGGTCTACCTTGCTCGCGGCATGCGACTCACGGGGTCCGAAGGGCGCCGAGAAGATCCTGCGATATGCCGAGCGAAAAAACGAGTCGCTCGAGCGCGCGCTTTTCCGTCACACTGCGATGGATGCGCCCATTGCCGGAACGCGTCTCACCGGCAGCGCGCTGCCGAGCTATTTCATTTCGAAAACGGTTCCGATCTGGAACGAGGCGGAGCGCGGACGATGGGCGCTCGAGGTATCGGGCCTGGTGAACCGTCCTCTCAGCCTGACGCTGGACGACCTTCAGAAACTGCCCCGCACGACGCAGCGCGTGAATCACTATTGCGTGGAGGGATGGACGGCCATCGAGGAATGGACGGGCTGCCGGCTCCGCGACCTCGCGCGCCTTGCCGGAGCTCAGCCCGCGGCGAAGTACGTCGACTTCCAGTCATTCGACAGCGGCTATCACGAGAGCTGGGACCTGGAGAGCGCGCTTCACCCGCAGACGGTCGTTGCCTACGGTCTCGACGGTCGGATGCTCGGGCCGGCGCACGGCGCGCCCGCCCGCGTGTACTCGCCAACGAAGCTCGGCTACAAGAACACCAAGTACCTCACCCGCATCGTTTTCATGCCGGTTCGGAACGGCGGCTACTGGAGCGACCAGGGCTATGAATGGTACGCCGGGGTGTGAAACATATGAATCAAGGGGGTGTAACTAGAAGGCGTAACCTGGTGCCGGCTCCCGCCGTCGCGTCCTTCAGAGGTGAAATTGGCCGACACCCCGAATCCGGCGCTCGAGCGTCTCGAGCGCGACATCGCTGCGCGACTGAGGCCCGTATGCGGCCACTTGAGCCCTGAGAGCTTTCAGGAGCTCGTCCGCGACATCGCCCGCGTCACCTTGAAATACGACCCCGAATCACCGCCGACTGAGTAGCTGCACGGGTCGACGGCGCCGGCTCATCCTCAGTAGCGCGCCTGCTGGCCCCGCGAAAAAGCAGGAGCTCCTTGAGGAACTGGTGGTTCAATGCCGCGCCAACGACGAGCAGAGCAACTGCGGCAAATACAGCGATGTTTCCCCACCGCCAGTTGTCGCGACCGATGAGCGCCGCGGCCACGCATGCCGTACCCAACGCGACGAAAAGCTCGCCAATGCGATTGAGATCAGCGCGCTGGCGCCTCCGCCTCTCCCGGAACGGGCGCCGCTCCTCAGGACTCATCGAATCGTAGGCAATTGCCAGTGCGACGAGAAAGACGAGAACCCCAACCACGATCGGAAACTGCTCCAGCCTCACCCTGCCATCCCTGTTAATTTTGACCTGATGAACAGGGAGAGTAGCAGGATTCGCTCCACCAGGATCCGGTCCACGACGATCCTGGCAGTCCGCCGAAATGGCAAGGTCGCCCTCGGCGGCGACGGCCAGGTTACGGTCGGAAATACGGTAATGAAGTCCAACGCGCAAAAGGTGCGAGCGTTGCGCGGGGGAAAGCTGCTCGCCGGATTCGCCGGTGCGGCGGCCGACGCGTTCACGCTTTTCGAGAAGTTCGAGGAGAAGCTCGAGAGACATCCGGGAAACCTGCCCAGGGCGGCCGTCGAGTTGGCGAAGGACTGGCGGAGCGACCGCGTTCTGCGGCGGCTCGAAGCCCTTCTCGCTGTTACCGATGCCGAGCATGGCTTCATAATCTCGGGCACCGGCGACCTCATAGAGCCCGACGACGGTATTCTCGCCATTGGCTCCGGTGGATCGTACGCGCTCGCCGCCGCGCGCGCGCTGGTGAGCAACACCGAGCTTTCGGCGAGGGAGATTGTCGAGCAGTCGCTTCGCATTGCAGGCGAGATCTGCGTGTACTCGAATCTCAACATCACGGTGCTCGAGCCGGTGACGTGATCACTGCGCATCATGTCTGTCTGACTCCGGCAACCGGCGAAAGGTGACATCCCCGAGAACCCTTCAGGCGCTGGCCAAGCTCGCCGAGCTGACGCCCCGGCACATTGTCGCCGAGCTCGACCGCTACATCGTGGGGCAGGCTGACGCGAAGAAGTCGGTCGCAATAGCGATGCGGAACCGGTGGCGACGGCAGCGCGCACCTGAAGCGATCCGTGAGGAAATCTCTCCCAACAACATCATTCTTGTCGGACCGACCGGTGTCGGAAAGACGGAGATCGCGCGTCGCCTTGCCAAGCTTGCCGGCGCGCCGTTCATAAAGGTAGAGGCGTCGAAATTCACCGAAGTGGGCTACGTCGGCCGCGATGTCGAATCAATGGTGCGCGATCTCGTGGAGAGTGCGGTCAACATGGTGCGCACGGAGCGTGAGACCGAGGTGGAGGATCTGGCGCACGATCGCGTCGACGACCGTCTGCTCGACCTTCTGCTGCCTTTGCCGGCAGAGGGGAAATCCGCGCCGGCACCCGATCAGGCAAGCGCCACCGGAGGCGAGACGCCGATTTTCCTCGTCTCGTCGAGCGGCAACGTCTCACAGGAAGTGGATGTCGAGAAGGAGCGCTACAAGCGGACGCGCGAAAAGCTGAAGCAGCTCCTGCTCGACGGTCAGCTCGAGTCGCGCGAGGTGGACATCGAGGTATCGCAGAGCGCGCCGATGTTCGACATGATGATTCCGCAGGGCGCGCCGGAAGGCATGGAGAATTTCTCCGACATGCTCCAGGACATGCTCCCGAAGCGCACGAAGAAGCGCACCGTGAAAGTCTCGGAGGCACGCCGCATCCTGCTTCAGCAGGAGCTCGACAAGCTGATCGATACCGAGGACGTGACGGCCGACGCGCTCGAAAGAGTCGAGAGCATGGGCATCATCTTCCTCGACGAGATCGACAAGATCGCCGGCCAGCGCGGCCCGTCGATGGGCGGGCCCGACATCTCGCGCGAAGGCGTTCAGCGCGACCTGCTTCCGATCGTCGAAGGCTCCAACGTGCAGACGAAGTACGGAATGGTCAAAACCGATCACGTGCTGTTCATCGCCGCCGGCGCTTTCCACGTCGCGAAGCCGAGCGACCTGATTCCCGAGCTTCAGGGCCGGTTTCCGATACGCGTCGAGCTCAAGCCGCTCACCGAGGCCGACTTCGTCCGCATCATGACGGAGCCGGAGAATGCGCTCACCAAACAGTATGCAGCGCTCGTCGAGGCCGATGGCGCAAAGCTGACATTCTCCACTGACGGAATCGCCGAGATCGCGCGAATCGCTGCTCAGGTGAACGACCGCATGGAAAACATCGGAGCGCGGCGCCTGCACACGGTGATGACCACTCTGCTCGAGGAAGTCCTGTACGAGCTTCCCGACCGCGGCGACGGCGAGATCGCGGTGAATGCCGCGCTCGTGACGGAGCGTCTCAAGGCTATCGTCGAGGATGAAGATCTGCGCAGGTATATTCTCTAGCTGCCCATGCCCGTCGACCGCGCGCGCGACTTCCTCGCCATCCCCGATTACTCGCGCGCCGAGCTGCTGAAGCTGTTCGCGCTGGCCGAGCGTATGCGCGATGGGTCGTACGCCGACAAGCCTCTCGCCGGAAAGTCGCTGGCCATGATCTTCATGAAGTCATCGACGCGAACCCGCGTCTCGTTCGAGGTGGGCGCGTGGCAGCTCGGCGGTCACGCCCTTTTCCTCTCGTCGAGAGACGTGCAGCTCGGCCGGGGTGAGCCTGTCGCTGACACTGCGCGCGTGCTGTCTCGTTACGTGGACGGAATCATGATCAGGACTTTTTCGCAGGCGGATGTGGAGGAGCTTGCGAAGTTCGCGACGGTGCCCGTGATCAACGGGCTCACGGATCTGCTTCATCCCTGCCAGGTTCTCGCCGACGTTCTGACGATCATCCAGGAGCTCGGCTCCGTCGAGGGGAAGCGCGTCGCCTGGGTGGGCGACGGCAACAACATGGCGAACTCGTGGATCAACGCGGCGTACCGGCTCGGCTTCGATCTCACGCTCGCCTGTCCCGAGGGCTACGACCCCAACGCTGCGATTCTGAAGCGCGCTCAATCCACGGCGAATGTACGCGTCGTGCGCGACCCGGCCGAGGCGGCCGAGGGAGCGGACGTGGTTAACACTGACGTGTGGGCGTCGATGGGCCAGGAAGACGAGCAGGCGATCAGGCAGAAGGCGTTCGACGGCTTCAGGGTGGACGAGAAGCTCATGGCGCGCGCGAATCCCGGAGCAATCTTTCTTCATTGCCTTCCCGCGCATCGGGGCGAGGAAGTTGCTCCAGAGGTTATCGACGGACCCCAGAGCAGGGTGTGGAACGAAGCCGAAAACCGGCTTCACATCCAGAAGGCGATATTGGCGAATCTCATGGGTGGAGTGACGTTGTGAGTGCCGCGCCTCCCGGAGATACCGACGTGATCAGCGAAGGCGATCCGGTTCCTGATTTCACGCTCGAAGCGGACGACGGGAGCATGGTGAGCCTGCGGTCGCTCGAGGGGAAGAAGGTGGTTCTCTTCTTCTATCCCAAGGACAACACCTCCGGCTGAACGAAGGAAGCGTGCGATTTTCGCGACGCCTTTCCCCGGTTCGGGGAGATCGATGCGGTGGTGATGGGAGTGAGTCCGGATAGCGCTCAGTCACACCGGAAGTTCAAGAAGAAGAACGGGCTGCCGTACCTGTTGCTTGTCGATGACGGTCACCGGCTCGCCGACGCGTTCGGAATCTGGAAGGAGAAAGCGCTGTACGGCGTGAAGTACATGGGCGTCGTGCGGACGACGGTGGTGGTGGGCCGCGACGGTCGAGTCGCGAAGATCTTTCCGAAGGTGCAGATCGCCGGACATGTTGGGGAAGTCGAGTCGACCGTCCGCGCGCTTGGTTGACCTGGGGAGATCAGCGGCGGCGAGCTGATGGACTGAGCCGGCCGCGCCGCTCGCGGTGAAACGACTGCGAGCGCCAGAAAACGGTCCTCTAGAAACTGCAGGCTCGGCGTAGACTGCCCGGCAAAGTTCCGGCGGTCCATGCGTCGTCATGCCTTTGGCCTCCGGAAATGTCATCTCTCATTTCTTCGGAGGTCCCTCATGAAGAGACACGCCAGGCTGTGGAGCTGTGCAGCAATCGTTCTTCTTGCCGGCAGCTACGGTTGCGCCGACGATGCACTGAATGTCACGAAGCCGACGGTGCGCGCTCAGGCTTCCGCTGGGCCAGATCAATCGGTGAGCAGTGAGCGAGCGGCTCTCACGATGCTTACACGAGCGGTTGCGTTGGCACTTGCGAACGACGCTTTCAGAGCAGAAGTGCTGCAGCAGATGAGGAATGCTCCGTTCAAGGAGCACAAGCTCGAGCTGCGGCAGTATTTGAATCCCGGTCGGCTCGCTCGGCTCTCCTCAGCGTCGGGTAAGAGTGCAAACGAGCTCGCCTCGGCGCTTCAAACTGTTCGAGCCCTCGAGTTCTACATGCCAATTCAGTCGCAGCGCGAGAGCTGGACTGGCGATGCGAATATTCTCGTTGCCTCGCAGCTCGACGACGGCGAGGAGATCGTTGCGTTCGATCTGAAGGGAAGGCAGGTAGCTCTCACTGAGGAGTCCCCACCGTCGCTGCCGACGCTCACACTCGTGCCGGTAGAAACGCGCTTCAACAATGCGCCGGATCGGAAGAAATCCGTGAACATCAACGATCGCGGCGGGAGATCAATCGGTACGATGGTTCGATGCAACGAGAATCCGGCCGCCTGTTCGTCAACAACGGGCAATCGCGCGCTCGAGATTAACAAGGTGATCGACTGTGGTGACTGCGGAGGCGGTGGTGGCGGTTCGTACGGTACGCCGGGATTCTACATGACATTTTCCCGCATTGTCGACATGGGCGAGCCTTGGACAAAGGGTAGCCCGGAGATCGAAGTCCATGTGCACGGGCCCGTCGGCGGCGGAGATCCGCTCTACGGCAAAGACCTCGCATGCTCGGGACAAGAATCCCAGTTGGCGCGGAGATTTGACCAGGACCACGCGTTTTGGAACGGCTCAGTGCTGATCTGGACACAGGCTCAAGCCACGTCATTCAATGCGGAGTTCCCGAACGGCCATCATATCATGTTCTGGGAAGACGACGACACGGCGTGTGCCCTCAAGTTTGACAAAGACGGAGTGATGGCTGCGATTTCGGCCACTGCAGCCGCGGTGGGTACTGCAGCCCTGAAAGCTGGCTGGACCAACATAGGCTGGGGGCTCATTGCCGCGTCTTTCCTTGCCAACGGGTTCGATGTCAAGAGCTGGCTGAATGGTAACGACGACTTCCTGGGAGTTCTGGTACTGGCGTCAGAGCGCGGCGACTACTGGTCTGATGCGAATCAGACTTTGCTGAAGGGAACCACGGTAAACGGCAGGGCGAACATCATTGCCCGATAACGCATGAACAATGGTCCGGCCGAGCCAGACGCTCGGCTGGACCTGAGGTCAGCCTGTTCGTTTCCGGGCACGATTGTCGGCCGCTGACGCCTCGGTGACGCCGGTCATATAATATTCGCTTGATGCCGCTGACCCATGAACGTCAAGCGTAGAACTCGGAGGAGAGCTATGAACACGCGAATTGCGTATCTGACAGGACTGATGGTCGCGACGGCTTCCAACCTCGGAGCACAGGCAGCGAGTCAAAACTCACCCTCACCCGCACCCCAGGCTGTGGATAGCCCTACGCCAAACGCATCGGAGGCCTGTGACTACAACACCTGCGCCTTGCGGATGAAACTTTCATGGGGTAACTGGCGCATTCTGCGCGGTGAGCGGGAACAGCGCGTCGGCACGCTCGGGATGTTTCGGGCACCAAAACTTGAGTCAATTGTCGCAACATCTCCCGAAGCGGTCACTGAAGCGCGAACGTTTCGCAACAACTATACGTCAGGCGAGGTCCTGCAGGCGGTTGGCGTCATTCTTATGGGAATCGGCGTTGCCTCAGCCTCGGGAAATGATTCGGAAGTGATACCGTTTACTGGCGTGATCGGCGGCGGTGCTCTCCTCTTTTACGGTGTGTCTCGCCACGTCCGCGCCTTCAATGCGCTGCACAAGGCGATCTGGCTCTACAATGGCAGCTTGAAGCGATAGGCACGTGGACTGATCGCCTCGGTTCTGCCATATTGACCGGACTGGACTTCATGCAACGAAGACTTTCCGGAGCAGAGTTTGACGGCGCAAGCAGAACAGGGGCAGGCACTTAAGCGCACGCCACTCACCGATTCCCACGCGGCACTGGGTGCCAAGCTGGTACCCTTCGCGGGCAACGTGATGCCCGTGCAGTACCCCACCGGAATAACGGCCGAGCATCGGGCGGTCCGCGAGAAGTGCGGCTTGTTCGACGTCAGCCACATGGGCGAGTTCATCGTGCGCGGCCCGGGCGCGGCGGATTTCGTGAACTACGTCACGACGAACGACGTCGCCGGAATGTCCGTGGGCCAGGCGCATTACTCGACAATCCTCAACGATCGCGGGACCATCGAGGACGACTGCCTCGTCTATCGCGCAGCCGATCATCTAATGATGGTGGTGAACGCGTCGAACGCCGCGAAGGACTTCGCGCATATCACCCGCCACCTCGACCGCTTTGACGCGACAGTCGAGGACGTGAGTGATGCGACGGCGCTTCTCGCACTTCAGGGGCCCGATGCAGCGCGCATCCTCCAACCGCTCACCGACGTCCAGCTCGAGTCCGTGAAGTACTATCACTTCTCCTTCGGCACTGTCGCGGGAATTCCTGAGGTGGTCGTGGCCCGCACCGGCTACACCGGAGAGGACGGCTTCGAGCTGTATTTCCCCAACAAGCACGCCGTCGGAATCTGGGGCGCCCTTCTCGCCTCCGGGGAAGTCACTCCCGCCGGACTCGGCGCGCGCGACACGCTGAGGCTGGAAATGGGAATGGCGCTCTACGGCAATGACATCGACGACACTGTCACTCCTCTCGAAGCCAACCTCGGCTGGCTTGTAAAGTTGAAGAAGGGCGATTTCGTCGGACGTGAAGCTCTCGTTCGCCAGAAAGAGCAGGGGCTCACGCGAAAGCTCGTCGGATTCACGACGGAGGAGCGCTCGTTTCCGCGCCACGGTTATCCGGTGTTCGTGAATGGAGAGCCGAGCGGAGAAGTTCGGAGCGGCACGATGAGTCCGACGCTCAACATTCCCATCGGCACCGCTTATGTACCGCTCGCGTCTGCCGGCGAGGGCAGCGAGCTGGAGATCGAGATTAGAGGGCGAAGAATACCGGCGCGCGTTCAGAAGATGCCGTTCTACAAGAACGGCTCGCACCTCTAGGCGAACGATGCGCGTATCCATTCTCACGATCTCCGATTCGGTCGCGGCGGGCGAGCGTAACGATGCGTCAGGGCGAGCGATCGCTGAATGGTGCGCGGCCCGGGGTGATTCGGTGGCGCGACACGAGACCGTCGGCGACGACACGCCGATGATCGTCGCCCGGCTTGCGGAATGGTGCGACTCCGGCGACACGGACGTCATACTCACGACCGGTGGAACGGGGCTCGCGGTGCGCGACGTGACGCCGGAAGCGACGCGCGTCGTGATCGAGCGCGAGGCTCAGGGAATCGCCGAGCGAATTCGCGTGGTTGCGATCGAGAGCTTCCCGCGCGCGGCGCTGTCGCGCGGCATTGCCGGCGTTCGCGGCTCGACGTTGATAATCAATCTTCCCGGCTCACCGAGCGGCGTGCGTGACGGTCTGGCAGCACTCGACCCGATCATCGATCACGCCTGCGATGTGCTCAGCGGACGAGTGACGGAGCACGGAAGCGAGAGCGCTGCACGATGAGGGTTCTGATCACGCTGGCCGACGTAGAAACTGCAGTCCGCCTTAACGCGCTGCTCGAGGCGGAGGGCCTCGAGACGGTGATGGTCTCGCCGCTCGATGACATCAGGAGCGAGATCAAGCGGGCGAAGCCCGATCTCATCGTTCTCACCGGCGCGATCGCCGATCCTTCGAGCGTTCAGGTCGTAAAGGATCAGCTCTGGGAAGGCGTCGCGGTGCTCGGCCTTGCAGACGTCTCGGATCCTGAGCTGATGGAGAAGCTGCGGGCCATCGGCTTTGTGGATGTTTACGCGAAGCCGGTCTCGCCGGAGGAGCTGTTCGCCGCGGTGAAGGGAATACTCGATCGGCAGCGGCTGACGAAGGTCACGGGCCTCATCGGACAGTCCGACGGAATCCGCCAGGTGCTGGTGAAGATCGAGCAGATGGCGCCCGTCTCGAGCACCGTCCTGGTGGAAGGTGAGAGCGGGACGGGGAAGGAGCTTGTTGCGCGCGCGCTTCACCGGCTGAGCCCGCGGCGAAACAAGCCGTTCATCGCGGTGAACGTCGGCGCGCTGACCGAGACGTTGATCGAAAGCGAGCTTTTCGGCCACGAGAAGGGTGCATTTACTGGAGCGGCGGAGCGGCGGCTCGGAAGGTTCGAGCTCGCGCATGGCGGAACTCTTTTTCTGGACGAGATCGGTGAGGTCCCTCCGGCGACGCAGGTGAAGCTTCTGCGCGCGCTCGAGGAAGGTGAAGTGATGCGCGTTGGCGGCACGTCGACCATCAACGTCGACGTGCGGGTGGTTGCCGCGAGCAACCAGCCGTTGCGGCAGCTCGTAGCCGAGGGGGCGTTTCGTGCCGATTTGTTTTACCGGCTGAATGTGTTGAGCGTTTATCTGCCTCCGCTGCGCGAGCGCTCAGACGACGTCCCGCTTCTGGTGCGGCGATTCGTGCGCGAGTTCGCCGCGGCGCACGACCGTCCATTCCACGGCATCTCGGCGGAAGCGATGCAGCTGCTCGTCGCGTACCAGTGGCCGGGCAACGTGCGTGAGCTTCGGAACCTGATCGAGAGCATGGTGGTTCTGGCGCCAGGGAGGGAGATCGACGCGAGCGACATCCCGCGAGAGATCAGGGAAGGCGGCAGCTCGCGGTTTCTTCCCGTTCCGCTTGGTCCTGTGCTTCGGGGCTCGGTGGGTAGTGGCGGGCGCGAGCTGGAGTTCATCGTTCGGAGCCTTGTGGAGCTCAAGCTGCAGGTGGAGGAGCTTCGGTCGCGGATGCAGGCTGGGGCGACTGCAAGTGTTCAATCAGCGTTGACTGGTGGATCGGATGTCTCTCGTTTTGGGGGGGCGGATGGTGCGGTACCGGACAATGGTACGAGCCCGCCGGCTACTATAGGAGTATCTTCTTTGGGCGGATCGCCACGTTTTGCTGAATCTGCAGCCCTTGAGCCGCCTGGTCAGCCCGTGGGACCGCGGATAGTCACTATTGCGCCAGGAATGACGATGGCGGAGATTGAACGAGCGGCGATCCAGGCGGCGCTTGCAGAAACAAATGGTAACCGGCGGAAAGCCGCGGCGATGCTCGGAATAGGCGAGCGAACCATGTACCGGAAGCTACGAGACTACAACATTCCTGTCCGGTAATTTTCCTTGCAAACCTTTGTCTTGATTCCCATACTTGCGGCCCGTTTCCGAGCGAGCCGCTCCTTATAACTCACGCAACGGTCCTGAGCTTGTCGTCCCCGATTGCTGGCAGCGTCCTCCCAATCAAGCGTGCGGAGGAGCTGATCCTGACTCTGCCTGGTGTTATCTCGGCGCGCATTATCGCGGGGGACACCGGAGCCATCGATCAGATTCACGTTCTGACGACCGCGCAGCTCACGCCGAAGCAGATGGTAAGGAACATCGAGAGTGCTTTGATCGCGCATCTGGCGATGCGGATAGATCATCGGAAGATCTCGGTGGCGACGACGACGGAGGCGAAGCCGAAGCTGTTGCCGGAAGAGGCGAGGCCGCCAACGGGGCCGGCTTTGGCGGGGCCGGCGGGTCCGGGG
>JALYJX010000026.1 GCA_030775065.1 Gemmatimonadota bacterium
GGAGGGATGCGTGAGGTGTCCGTCGGCGTAGCGTACACAAGCACCGAGGAGACACGCGGCTCTGGAGCGTAGCTTTCTGGAAGAAAGCGGAGCGGAAGCGTGGCTCCGTAGAGTGCGCAGATGTTAGCGGAGGCCGACGGACACCTCACGCGTCCCGACCGGCGGCACAGAAACGGAATCGAGCAGCGATCGGATTCGGGGAAACATCTCGCTGATTTCATCGAGCGAGACTGCGCCCACGGAAAGCCGGAACCAACCAGTGTTGCCACGGACGCCAAACGCCTGGAAAGGAACGACAGCAATGCCGGCGTGCTCTAGCAGCAGCACGCGAATGTCGTCATCCGTGTCGAGTTTCTTTCCGCCCAGATTGCGACCGTGCAAAGCAAAGCACGCCGAGAAATAGATAGCGCCCTGAGGATTGATGGACGCCACCGGATAGCCGTCCCGCTCCAGATCCTGAAAACCTTCGTGAAGGGCAGCCAGACGCTCCCTCAATCGCGCGTCCATGTCGGATCGGAATTCCGCTATCGCCTCGGGATTGTTCAGGAATTTCGCCACGGCCATTTGCTCCGCCCGAGGCGCCCAGGCGCCGGCATGCGAAAGCAGATCGCGAATCCGTGCACCAACCGCTGGCGGTACAAGCATCCAACCGAGCCTGAGTCCCGTTCCCGCGTACGCTTTGGAGACACCGTCGGCCGAGATCACATACCGCGCCGACTCGGGAACCGCCGCGGCCGGATAAGTGTGCTTCTGCCCCTCTGTAACGAGGGCGCCGTACATCTGATCGTGCAGCACGAAGAGCGGACGTCGTCCCGCTGCCTCGCGTGTGCGATTCTCCTCGACCACGGCCTCGAGAATTTCCGTCAGCTGCTCGGCGGTCATCACCGTGCCCGTCGGATTTCCCGGAGAGCAGAGGCACAGCATCGTGGCCTTCGAGAGATGCGGCGCAAGCTGCTCCAGCGTCGGCTGGAACCCCGTCTCCAGACACGCCTCGATCTCGATCGACTCCGCTCCCGTTAGCCACGAGTACGCGTCGTTCTGCCATGACGGAACCGAATAGAGCACCTTGTCGCCTGGATTCAGGATCGCGCGGTACGCTCCATAGAGAACCGGCCTGCCTCCGCTGCACACGACAATCGCCTCGACGGGATATCGAACGCCGGCGGTGCGATACACATAGTCGGAGATCGCCTGCCGCAGCGGCAGCATTCCTTCAGGCGTCGGATAATTCGTCTCGCCGCGGCCCACGGCCGCCTGGATCTCTTCGGCGAGCTTTCGCGGAATCGGGAAGTAGCGGGGATCGAAATCCCCGACCGTGAGATTCACGACCTTCTCGCCGCGCGCGATCATGCCGCGAACGTGGCGCGTGACCCGGAGGATTCCCGACTCGCGGAGGCCGTGCGCGATGTCCGAGAGTGCAGCGTCGAGCGAGCCCTGGTCTCCGAAATCCAGCGTGCCCGCTTCGCGCTCAGTCATACGCGGATTCTAGCGCGATGGAGTAGGTGCGTCCAGCGCGTTATACTTTGTGTCTCCGCAATTCGTGCGTTCTCCGGCTGCATGCGACGGAGATCCCGCTGTCGTTCCGGATCCTCATCAAATGAGATGGAAACTGGCGCTTCTGATGCTGACGGCCTGCATGCCGATGGTATCGAGACAACCTGAAACCGATCTCGACCGCGCGCGGCGCATCCTCTCGACGACGCCGCTGATCGACGGTCACAACGATCTTCCGTGGGCAATTCGCGAGAGCAGAACGGCGCCGCGCGACGTCAACGCGTACGATCTTCGCCAGCGTACCGTCGGTCACACGGATCTGGAGCGTCTCCGCCAGGGAATGGTGGGCGGACAATTCTGGTCGATCTACATCCCGGGTGAGATTGCAGACTCAGGATTCGCCCGCGTGCAGCTCGAGCAGATCGACATCGCCCGCCGGATTGTCGAGCGATATCCCGAGAGGCTCGAATGGGCACTCACCGCGCGCGATCTCAGACGCGCGCACAAGGAGGGCATGATCGGGTCGGTCCTCGGCCTCGAGGGCGGGCACGCGATAGAGAACTCACTCGGCACGTTGCGCGTGTACTACGACCTCGGCGCACGGTACATGACTCTGACGCACAACGTGACGACGGATTGGGCCGACGCCGCGCTGGACTCCGCAAAGCACGGAGGCCTCACCGAGTTCGGTAAGGAAGTGGTGCGCGAGATGAACCGCATGGGAATGCTCGTCGACTTGTCGCACGGGTCGCCGGCAACGATGAGCGACGCTCTCGATGTAACGGCGGCTCCGGTGATTTTTTCACACTCGGGCGCGCAGGGTGTCGTGAATCACAAGCGCAATGTTCCGGACGCGATTCTCAAGCGCATGCCGGGAAACGGCGGTGTCGTGATGGTTCCGTTCGTGACCGCATTTGTGTCGCGCGACGTCGCCGCGTACGCGCATGAAGACGGGCTGTTCCAGGCAGAGCTACGCAAGCGTTATGGCCGCGACACCGTGGCGATTCGTCGGGAGATTACCGCTCGCAGGGTTGCGCACCCACCACCGTCAGCGACAATCTCGAACGTTGTCGAGCAAATCGAGTATGTGCGACGCGTGGCGGGTGTCGACCATGTAGGCATCGGCGGCGACTTCGACGGCATTACGGACGTCGTGGTGGGCCTCGAGGATGTCTCGAAGTATCCGGCACTTTTCGCTGAGCTTGCGCATCGCGGCTGGTCGGACGAGTATCTCCGAAAGCTCGCCGGCGAAAATATTCTCCGCGCTATGGAACGGGCGGAGCAGGTGTCGGCGAATCTCAGGAGGATTCGCGGGCCGTCGACGCGGACAATCGCCGAGCTGGATGGACCTCCACGCCCGGCACGAAAACGTCGCGCTGCCCCGTAGAGACTCGAATGGCTCACGCCCACAAGCAACACTCGCCAGGATTTCTTCGGATCGTCGACGAAGCGAAGGCGCGCGTGCGGGAAGTCAGCGTCGAGGAAACGCGGGCTGCGCTCGAGAGTGGGCGTGCGCGGCTCATCGACGTGCGCGAGGACAACGAGTGGGACGAGGCCCACGCGAAGGGAGCCGAACATCTCGGCAGGGGTATCATCGAGCGCGACATCGAAACATTCGCGCCGGACAAGGCGAGCGAGCTGATACTTTACTGTGGCGGCGGATATCGTGCTGCGCTCGCTGCTGATTCGCTTCAACGGATGGGCTACACGAACGTCGCATCGATGGCCGGCGGATGGCGCGCATGGCAGGAAGCAAACGCACCGATCGAGGTATCAAAGTGAATAAAGTTGTACGAAACGTGATTGGAGTTTCAGTCGTCGCGGCCGTTGTCGCTCTCGTGGCGGCGTGCTCCGGGGATCGGGCGGATGCGACTGTGGCGAATGCGACTGTGGCGAATGCGACTGTGGCGAATGCGACTGTCGCGAATGCGAATGCGGCGGATGCAACTGCCGCGGATACAGCGCCAGATGCAACTACGCCGAGCGTGCAGACCGGCGCGAGCTCGGCCAAACCCATCGCGATCAAGGTCTACAAGACTCCGCAGTGCGGATGCTGCAAGGCGTGGGTAGAGCACCTCGCCAGGAATGGATTTCAGGTGGAGTCGGTGGACATGCCCGACCTGGCGCTGGTCAAACAGAAGTACGGCGTGAAGCCCGAGCACGAGGCCTGCCACACCGCTGTCGTCGGCGAATACGTCGTCGAGGGACATGTCCCCGCCGACGTCATCAAGAGACTGCTCGAGGAGCGGCCCGCGGTTGCCGGGATTGCCGTCCCGGGCATGCCTGCGGGGTCTCCCGGCATGGAGGGTGCGATGAAGGAGCGGTATGACGTTCTCACCTTCGACAGAGCGGGCCGCAGCCGGGTTTACGCGAAGCGTTAGGCCTCGATGAAAAAGGCGGCGAGTAAAGCCGTCTGGATGGCCGTCGGCGCTGGATCAGCCGTGGTCGCCGGCGCGATCGTGGAGAAGTCCCTGAACGCCGGCTGGCGGGCCGTTACATCGAAACAGCCCCCCAATCGGCCCGAGTCGCTGAAAACCAGGTGGAAAGAGGCACTCCTCTGGACTGCGGCTAGTGCTGTTCTCGTCGGTCTTGCACAAATCTCCGCGAGACGCGGCGCCGCATTCGGCTGGCGGCAGGTTACCGGCAAGCTCCCACCCCGTTAGGGCGCTCGACGAGAGCGATTTCCCTCCGCAGGCACACCTGAACTGGCGGGCACCCACTCCCGTCCTGGCGTTCCCTCTTGCGCTGGGGGGTGTGATTATTTATTCATTTAGAGTGCATAATCACTCGGCAGTTGCGGCCAGCCTCCCCTTCGCGCCACGCCCCGGCCTCGCCGGTGCGCAGCCTTTGGTGCGACCCGCAAAGCAATCGGATTCGGAACAGATCTACGACCTTGTGAAAGGTTACGCGGCCGAAGGACTGATGCTGCCCCGCACTCCCGATCAGATCTCCCTCAACATCGAGAACTACGTCGTTGCGGTCAAAGCCGGGCGAGTCGTCGCGTGTGCTGCGCTCGACGAGTACTCGCCATCGCTCGCCGAGGTGTCGTCGGTGGCCGTCGCTCGCGACGAGCACGGCAATGGCCTGGGCACTCAGGTTGTTCTCGGAGTCGAGCGACTGGCACGGGCGCGGGACATCGAGGAGATCTTCGCGCTCAGTCTGACCGACAACTTCTTCCTCGCGCTCGACTATGCACCGACTGCAATCTCACGCTACCCTGAGAAGCTGTCGCGCTATGAGAACCTGACGACCGCCGGAGTCGAGATAGTTCCGAAGCGCTGCTTTCAGAAGAAGCTGGGCAACGACTGGCAGCTGCCGCAGCTCCTCGACGCTGCGCCGCCAAAACCGAAGCGCGCGCTCCGCGCCAGCTAAGGGGCCCGCGCAGAGGTAATCGAGCCGCACTTTCGGGTGCGGCCTTTTTTTCGTGCATCCCAGGCTGTTGGACGATAAACCCATTGTGTATGCGCGTCATGAGTTCACCGTTTTCCCGTCGTACAGGCTCGAGCTACGAGCGTGTGCTGTTTGTCGTTTGATCTCGCCTATGTGACACGGCACGCCCTGGTGCGGTATTTTCGTAGCGCATGAACACCAGGCGCGCCAAGCTCGTCTTAGGAGCACTCGTCGTGACCTTCGTCGTCACTCGTGTGATGCTCACGATGTCGCCGGATTCGGACTTCGACGTCGCCGGGTACAACATCCATCATCTTTTCACCGGGCTTCTGCTTATCACCGCCGGTGGAATCCCGCTCGCGCTGTTCAGCGGGCGATCGTTGACACTGGACGCCGCGTCCGTGGCATTCGGTTCCGGGCTCGCGCTCGCCCTCGACGAATGGGTATACCTGATCGCCACCGACGGGAGTAACGCGTCGTATCTCCTGCCGGTATCATTGAAGGGCGGAATCCTGATGGTCGGACTTGCCGCGCTTTACATCCTGGTGCTCTACCTGGCTTCCCGGGGACGAACCTGACTCCTCACCCCCAAGCATGACAGAATCAACCGCTGGCCCGCGCCTCGCCGTCAACGGCATTGGGGGCGTCTTCCTGTTCTCGAACAAGGCTAAAGAGCTCGCCGAGTGGTACACGCGGCACCTCGGGATCGAGTTCACGCAGTACGAAGGAACGGAGACATTCGGCATGGAGTTCCATTACCGCTTCGATCTCGACCCGTCCATGCGGGCGAGCACCGTTTTCTCCATCAGTCAGACCGACAAGTCGCTTTCGGCCGGCCGTCACGAGTTCGAAGTCAACTACAGAGTCGACAATCTTCACGCATTCATCGCGCAGCTCGAATCCGACGGCATCGCCACGGAAAAGGTCGAGGACTTCGACTATGGCCGCTTTGCGTGGGTGCGGGATCCCGACAACAACCGCATCGAGCTCTACGAGCCACTCGCAAGGATGGGCGGATGAACTGCCCGGCCTGCGGTGGGGAACCCCGTGACCGGCCTATCACCGACACGTGATCGACAATTCGAGGCTCGACAATTGACAGGCACGCTGCGCGCGCGGAGCCATGGTGACCGCATCGCCGACGAGAACGAGTACGTGAAAGAGGCGCCCTTTTCCCACGTTCCGATTCAGGATCTTCTCGCCGAGCTCGTGCATCTCAGACATGCGACTTTGTATCGGTATCGGAGCCTCGACGAGACGGCATTGATGCGCCGTGGTATCGCGAACGGCGTCGAGACGAGTGTCCGAGCGCTCGCGTTTGTCATCGCCGGGCACGAGCATCACCACCTCGAAGTCTTGCGAGCGAGGTATCTCTCATGAAGCCAGCGCCCTCTCGCACCGTGCCAGGCCCGCGATGAATCGGCGATCGTTCCTTCAGAAGGCGACTGTTACCACAGCCGGCTTTGGGGTGCTGCGCAACGTGCAGGCGTGCGCACCGGCTCCAGTGGTTACGCCCGTAACTCCGCTTCCGGCGACGTTCACCGCTCTGCGTGACCGGTTCTTTATTTTCCATCTCCAGCGCAACCCGGTTACCTCGACCTACCTTGGCGGCGACGGTTACAGCCCTGAGCTTGCCGATTCGAACAGCCGCCTGCGCGATTATCGCCCTCAGTCACTTCAGGACGAGATCCGCTTCTACCGCGACGTCAAGGCAGCGCTTGATCGAATGGCGCCGGCGGCAGTCGCACCACCTCAACCGGCCACGGCCGCGCCGTCTCAACCGGCGGCCGCTGCTCCCACCGGTCTCGCGCCGCTGACGCCTGTCGAGCAGATCGATTACCGGCTCATGAATGCGCAGGTCGGCTTTCTGATTCACCAGCTGGCGGATCTCCGCTATTACCAGCGCGCGCTGGACACGTACGTTCAGGAGCCATTCCGCGGAATCGACTGGCAGATCCAGCAGATGCCCGACCTCGGCAACGGTCTCCTGGGCAACGAATCCGATTGGCTGGCCGTGCTCATTCGCGCTCAGGCGATCCCCGCCTATCTCGAGGTGGCGAAAGCGAATCTTCTCGCCGGCAAGACAGCCGGCAACATCCCCGACAAGCGGATGGTGCAGCGTGACGGCATCACGGGGAGCAAGGCGAACGCGGACTATTTCCGAAACACGCTCTGGAAGACTGCCCAGCCGTTTCTTGGAACGAGACCGTTCGCGCAGGCGATGCTTGCGCAGCTGGGCGCGGCGGGGATTACGGTTGCAGCTGCCTGGGATGCGTTCGCTGATTTTCTCTCGCAGACCTACGACGTCAATGAGACGGTGGATCGTTTTGCATCGGGAGAGACTGAATACGAATGGCGCGTGCATAACGCGTTGTTCGACCCGCGCAGCGCAGCAGAGCTGTACGAGTACGGAGCTGCTCAGGTCGCACTCTATACAGCGAAGATGGTGGAGGTGGCGAGCGAATTCGCCGCTGAAGCAAAGATGGGACTCTCCTTCAACACCGATGCAGAGAAGAACATCGGCATTCGCAGGGTGATGGATTTCCTGTCGAAGGACTCCCCGAAGGACGATAACCAGCTCTTCAAGTGGTACCGCGAAGCCGGCGAGCGAGCGGTCGCGTACGGTCGCGAGTTCAATCTGTTCGACATTCCGACGGAATATCGTCTGGAGGTGGTGCCGACGCCGCCCGTGCTTCGCAGCGCGATCGATGCGGCCTACTATCCCGCGCCGCCTTTCAAGAAGGCGGGAGCCGGTCGCTTCTATCTGACCCCTACTGGGAATGATCCCGCGGCACTCAAGCTCAACAACTTTGCGTCGGTCGCCGATACCGCCGTGCATGAGGGATTTCCCGGTCACGACTGGCACTACAGATACATGAACCAGCATGCGGACCAGATTTCCAATATCCGCTGGCTGACTCCCGGCGCGGTGGAGGACTCTTCCGCGATGTGGACCGATTCGATGCCAACCGAGGGCTGGGGATTGTACAGCGAAGAGCTCATGGCCGAGCCCAGGCCGAACCACAAGTACGGCTTCTACTCGCCGGGCGAGTATCTCTACGAGCTACAGGGGCAGCTGCTGCGCGCGGTGCGCATTCGTGTAGACGTTGGACTGCACACGCAGCGGATGACGTTCGATCAGGCTATCGACTATTTCACGGAGCACGTCTCGTTCTATCCGAATGCCAGACTGAATGCGGCCGGCGATCCGACGGCGCGCGCAATTGCTGATAGCGCTTATCGCGCGATTTATCGCTACTCGAAGTGGCCGACCCAGGCGATCACGTACAATCTCGGAAAGAACGCGATCATCGAGCTGCGCGAAGCGTGCAGAGCCGCCACCGGGGCAGGTTTCTCGGCGAAGACTTTTCACGAGCGGTTCATGGGTATGGGCCCGGTGCCGGTAGCGCATTTCAGGGACAACTTCCTCGCGGGTTGTACTCCAGCGTGACGAAGACCAAGCATGCCTAATCCGGAACGGACGGCAATGACTTACGCGGTGCTCTTCGCCATTGGCATCGTCGGAATGCTGGTCGCGCATCTGCTGGCGTTTCTCGCTCAGCACGCCGCGAACCAGGCGAATTCAGAAGTGCTCCTTCCCTACTGGTGGGGCTATCCGCTCGTCTTTCCCGCTATCGCGTCGCTCTGGATCCATTTCAAGAGGAGCTTCTGGCTCGGAACCGCGATCGTCCTCTGCCTGGCACCCACGCTTTATTTCACCTGGTATGCAGCGAACAGCATCGAGAGCAATCTTGGCCGACACCCATTCACTGTTCTCTTTGTGACATTCGCGGCAACGGCGATAATCGCCTTCCTCGCCGCCAGGCATGAGGATCTTCCAACCGACGTTACGTGACCAGTCGCCGCGATTTTCTGCACGGGATGGCGAGCGCTGGCCTCGCCGCGGCTCCGGTATTCCGCGAGACCGCGATTGGCGCGCTGTTCCGAGCAAATGCCGTCACGGGTGATCGCACTCCGGATCAGCTGGCGGACGACGAGGTCTACTGGAGTGAGATTCAGCGCGCGTTCGACACCGATCGCACGTTGATCAACCTGAACAACGGCGGCGTGTGTCCGACGCCGAGTCACGTGCTCGAGGCGATGATCCGCGACCTTCGGTTCACGAACGAGTCGCCCGCGGAGCACATGTGGCGAGTGCTCGAGCCGCGCATAGAGAGTGTGCGGCGCGATCTCGCGAGGGAGTTCGGGTGCGATCCCGAGGAGATGGCCATCACGCGCGGCGCGTCCGAGGCGCTGGAGAATATGATCATGGGCCTCGACTTGAAGCGCGGCGACGAGGTTGTGGTGACGAACCAGAACTACGGCCGGATGCTCACCGCATGGCAACAGCGGGAGCGTCGCGAGGGGATCGTCCTGAAGCAGGTGGCGTTCAAGGTACCGCCGCCGTCGATGAAGTACATCGCCGATCAGATCAAGGCAGCCGTGACGCCCCGGACGCGGGTAATCGAGTTCCCGCACATCACGAATCTCACCGGGCAGATAATGCCCGTGCGCGAGATCGTGGATTTCGCGCGGCCGCGCAACATCGAGGTGTTCGTCGACGGAGCGCACGCGTTCGGACATTTCCCATTCACGCGTGATGAGCTCGGTGTGGACTACTACGGAACGAGTTTGCACAAGTGGCTGCTCGCTCCCATCGGCACGGGATTCCTTTACGTGCGGAAGGACAAGCAGAAGTCGTTATGGCCGCTGATGGCAGCGGCCCCAAACCAGGACAACGACATCCGGAAATACGAGGAAATCGGGACTCATCCGGCGGCGAATCACAATGCGATCTCGGCTGCGCTGGCATTTCAGCGTGGCATCGGAATCGAGCGCAAATTCGCCAGGCTGCGCTTCCTGCGCGATCGCTGGGCGAAGCGATTGCTCGCTGAGAGTCCCAGAGTGCATGTGCTGACCCCATTCGACGCGAAGCAGTCCGGTGCTCTCGGGCTTTTCAACGTCGACGGGCTCGAATTCGATAAGCTTGGCGCGTGGCTGATGACGAACTACCGGATCGTGAACACTCCGATTCTGCATCCGGAGTTCAACGGGATTCGGATCACGCCCAATGTCTACACCACTCTCGACGAGATTGACACTTTCTCGGACGCTGTCACAAAGGCGATAAAGAAAGGCATCAGCTAGCAGCGGAACTGAGGACGACACGCTACCTGCTAATCGCTGAACGCTGAACGCTACGCGCTAACGGTGCCGGCTTAGAAAAAGAGGCGGCCCCACGCGGAGCCGCCTCTTTTGATTCTGAGCGCGATGCTCAGTCCTTTCTCGTCTTGCTCCCCTTCGGGCGGCCGCCCTTGCGGGCCTGCCTGCCGTCCTCGAGCATCTGCTCGAATGCAGCTTTCGCGTCCTTCATCAGCGCCGCGTGAACGCTGTTCCGCTCGCGCTCCGAGCGCTTCTTCTCGTGCTGATAGATTGCCTGGGGGCTCTTCGTCTTCGTTTTCATCTAGGCTTCACCGGTGAGGTACAGTTCCCATAATCGCAGCGCTCCGCCCGGCCTTGGCCGACGGAGCGCCCCATTTTCTCCCTCAATATAACACATTTCGAGCTTGATTTGTGATGTTTGACGAGGTTTTTTCCTGAAAATGGACGCTTCTCTCTCTCGATTGTTCGACCACCTCCGATGGGCCGACGCGGGCGTGCAGGCCAGTCTCACCGACGCCGTCAATCCCCCGCCTCATACACTCGACCTCTTCGCCCATGTCGTTGCAGCCGAGCATGTTTGGCTGTCGCGAATCGGGCAGGTAAAACCGGAAGTCGAGGTCTGGCCGAAGCTCTCGCTGGCGCAGTGCCTGGAACTGGCGACGAGAAATGCCGATGAATTCTCCGCGCTTGTCGAATCACTCGACGACATAGGCCTCGACGGCGGCGTGACGTACAGGAACAGCGCAGGACTCGAGTTCACTTCGTCCGTCCGTGACATCCTGCTGCACGTCGCGCTGCACGGTGCGTATCATCGTGGCCAGATCGCGGCAGCAGTTCGTGCGGGCGGGGACACTCCCGCTTCTACCGACTATATAGCGTTCGTCCGCGGTACTCCTGCGGCTCGCCGAAGCTGACTACCTAATTTTACCGCGGAGAACGCGGAGAACACGGAGAGCTGCGTCTTAGGGGGAACAGCTCCCGCGAAGACGCCCTTGAGCGGGCGAGGTGAGTTAAAACCTTAGAAAAATTGGCGGGCGATCGGAGCCTGGTGCGGGCGGAATGCCCTCCGTGTTCTCTGCGTTCTCCGCGGTTAATGCCTTTTCAGTTACACCCTCCGCATCTCCGGAAACTTCCAGAACGCCCACGATGAGTAGATGAGCATCATGGCTGCTCCTCCTCCGATCGCCCACTGGACGTTGACAACGTTCGCAACCGCGCCCGTGATCAAAGCTCCAATAGGGCCGAAGCCCACGTAGACGAACACGTACGCTGCCATCACTCGGCCGCGCAGCTCGTCAGGGACTATCGACTGCAGGATACCGTTCGCCAGCGCTCCGTTGATCATCATCGTCAGTCCGAGCAGCACCAGGATCACGGCGGCGAGCCACATCACGCGCACCAGCGAAAAAACGACAAGTAGTGCCGCGAAGGAAAAGGTCGAGATAAGGAAGAGTCGGCCTCGGCGCACGCGATTGCTGAGAGCCGCCAGCGTCAGCGCCCCAGTCAGCGCGCCGACTCCGACTACAGTCACGAGAAATCCGTAACCGCCGGCGCCGGTGTGTAGAACATCTCGCGCAATCACGGGCATCATCGTCAGATACTGCTGCCCGAAGATCGACCAGACCGCGATCACGCCCATGATCCCAAGTATTTCCCGGCGCGACCGCATGTATGCGATTCCCTGCCTGAACCCTTCCCGTGCGGCCAGGATCGTCTCGGCCGGAACGAACCTGGGCAGATTGATCGCCGCCAGAAATCCGATCACCGCGATGTAGCTCATCGCATTGATGGCAAAGCACCACGCGAGGCCAATTCCCGCGATTGTCGCCGCCGCGATCGAAGGACCGATGATGCGCGCGATATTGAAGCCACCCGAGTTCAACGCGATTGCATCGAGCACATCTTCGCGACCAACAAGGTCCACCATCAGCGACTGCCGGGCCGGAATCTCGACAGCGCTTATCAATCCATTGATGAAAGCCAGCGCCACCAGCAGCGGGATCGTTATCCACCCCGACCACACGAGCCACCAGAGCATCACCGCCTCGATCGACAGCAGCACCTGCGCCCACATCACGAGGCGAAGCTTGTCCCGGCGGTCCACAATCACGCCGGCGTAAAGCGAGAAGAACAAGATCGGCAGTGATCCCGCCGCGCTCACGAGTCCCACGATGAATGCGCTGTTCGACAGCTGGAGCGCGAGCCACCCCTGACCCACCTGCTGCATCCACGTTCCGATCAGCGAAAGCGTCTGGCCGATCCAGAAGAGCCGGAAATTCCGGTGCGCCTGAAGCACCCGGAAGGGATTGAGTGACTGCACCGTTCCCGGCATTCGCTTGATTATACACGACCCCCGCGCGGACTGTATTATTGGGCATGCGGTCGCATACGTACTCGAAATTCAGCCCCGAGATGGCTGATGCGGTCGATCTGCAGTCGCTGCTGGAGAACCTCGCCGATTTTCTTCTCCAGTCGGGGTTTGCCGGCGGCTCGCAGTTCGATCCATGGGGCGACTACGGCGAAGAGGCGGACAGATCACTCGAGGCGCTGAAGCAGGCCATCCTCGAGGCGCTGATCGAGAGCGGGCAGTTCACGCCTGAGCTTCTGCAGGCGCTGCGCGGAGAAGGGGACGAGGATTCCGAAGACAAGCTCGCGGAGCTTCTCGACGATCTCGTCAAGCGATTGAGCGAGGAGGGTTACCTCAAGCTGGATGCGCCGCCGCAGATGCCGGCCGGTCATCAGTCTGTCACTGGCCCGGGGGGCCTCGCACACGCTGCCTCGAAATCGGTCCAGTTCAATCTCACCGACAAGGCAATCGACTTCCTCGGCTACAAGTCGCTGCGCTCGATCCTCGGCTCGCTCGGCAAATCGAGCTTCGGCAGCCACGACACACCGTACCTCGCGACAGGCATCGAGGCCGATGGATACAGCAAGCCGTACGAGTTCGGGGACGTCCTGAACCTCGACGTGAACGAGACCTTGAAGAATTCGCTCGCGCGCACCGGCTCGCTCGAGATCCCGCTCGACCTCGACTACGGCGACCTGATGGTTCGCCAGGCGGAATACCGGTCATCCTGCGCCACAGTGTTGATGCTCGACACGTCGCATTCGATGATCCTTTACGGCGAGGATCGCTTCACTCCGGCGAAGAAGGTCGCACTCGCGCTGACCCATCTCATTCGCACCCAGTTCCCCGGGGATACACTGCGCGTCGTGCTCTTTCACGATTCAGCCGAGGAGATCCCGCTGGCGATGTTGCCGCAGGCACAGGTGGGGCCGTACCACACCAACACGGCGGAAGGACTGAAGCTCTCGCGCCGAATTCTGCTGGCTCAGAAGAAAGACATGCGGCAGATCGTGATGATCACCGACGGCAAGCCAAGCGCTCTCACGATGCCCAACGGTCACATCTACAAGAACTCGATGGGCCTCGACCTCGCGGTCGTCGGCGAGACGCTCAAGGAAGTAGCAAATTGCCGGCGCTCGGGGATAATGATCAACACGTTCATGCTCGCCCGAGATCGCGCACTGGTGGAATTCGTGAAGCGCGTATCCGAGATCAGTCGCGGCAAAGCATACTTCACGAACACGATGACGCTTGGGCAATTCATCCTGATGGACT
Source organism: Gemmatimonadota bacterium (assembly GCA_030775065.1). Taxonomy (GTDB): domain Bacteria; phylum Gemmatimonadota; class Gemmatimonadetes; order Gemmatimonadales; family Gemmatimonadaceae; genus UBA4720. Next base: position 13,670 of record JALYJX010000026.1, read on the forward strand.
TTCTGCGAAAGAAGACGCGCAAGGTTTCCTGACCGCGGCTGCCGCCGCGTGACACGCACACATCCGGAGTGAAATTGAAAGCAAGACGCTACTCGATTCTCGCGGCGTTCGGCCTGTTTGCGACACTGGCCGCCGCGACACCGCTCGCCGACACGCCGTTGCTCGGCTTCACCGCCCAGAGCTCGGCTCGACAACTCGCGCTCGAGTCGCGGTACGATGCGAGCCTGAACAAGCAGAATCTCGAATCATGGATGCAGCGGCTCAGCGCCCGCCCGCATCACGTTGGGTCGCCGCACGGCAAGGCCAACGCACACTTCATCGATTCGCTGTTCAAGGCGTGGGGCTACGACTCGAAGATCGAGCAGTTCGATGTTCTCTTCCCGACCCCCAAGACACGCGTGCTGGAGATGGTCTCGCCGACCCGCTTCACGGCGAAGCTCGCCGAGCCGGCGCTGACTGAAGATCCGACGAGCAATCAGAGCGCCGAGCAGCTTCCGATTTACAACGCGTACTCTGCCGACGGGGACGTCACGGGCGAGCTCGTATATGTGAACTACGGAATCCCCCGCGACTATGACTCGCTGGCGCTTCGCGGGATCGACGTGAAGGGGAAGATTGTCATCGCGCGTTACGGACAGTCATGGCGCGGAATCAAGCCGAAAGTTGCAGCCGAGCATGGAGCAATTGGCTGCATCATTTATTCGGACCCGCGCGACGACGGTTACTTCGCGGGCGACGTCTACCCGAAGGGAGCGTTCCGCAATGAGTACGGCGCACAGCGGGGTGCCGTACAGGACATGCCCACGTATCCCGGCGATCCGCTCACTCCAGGCATCGGCGCGACGAAAAACGCGAAGCGGCTCGACGTCAAGAGCGCACCGACGATTACGAAGATCCCGGTGCTTCCGATCTCATATGCTGACGCTCTCCCGTTTCTTCGCGCACTCGGCGGCCCCGTTGCGCCACCGTCGTGGCGCGGTGCGCTTCCGATCACTTATCACATCGGACCCGGACCTGCAAAGGTCCACCTGAAACTGGAGTTCAACTGGGACATCAAGCCGGCCTACGATGTAATAGCGACGATGCGCGGCAGTGAGCGGCCGGACGAATGGATCATTCGCGGCAATCATCACGACGCGTGGGTGAATGGCGCGGACGATCCAATCAGCGGAATGGTCGCTCTGATGGAGGAAGCCCGCGGAATTGCGGCCCTGGCGAAAAGCGGGTGGAAGCCCAAGCGGACAATCGTGTTCGCGGCGTGGGACGCCGAGGAGCCGGGACTTCTCGGATCCACTGAGTGGGTTGAGCAACATGCCGAGCTGTTGTCACGAGTCGGTGCCGTTTACATCAACACCGACAGCAACGGACGAGGGTTCCTTGGAGTTGGCGGATCGCACACGCTCGAGCGGTTCGTGAGTGAGGTTGCCCGGTCCGTGACCGATCCGCAGACAAAAGTGAGCGTGTTCGAGCGCGCACGGGCGGCAGTCAGGCTGCGCGGGACGGACGAGGAGAAGAAGGAAGCGCTCACGCGGACAGATCTTCGAATTGACGCCCTGGGTTCCGGCTCCGACTACACGCCTTTCCTTCAGCACCTTGGAATCGCTTCGCTGAACATCGGGTTCGGTGGCGAGGACGCCGGTGGATCGTATCACTCGATCTACGATTCGTTCGCCCACTACAAGCGCTTTGGTGATCCGGGATTCGAGTACGGCGTTGCGCTGGCCAAGGTTGGCGGGCGGATCGTACTCCGGCTTGCCAACGCTGACGTTCTGCCGCTCGCGTTTTCGCCGTTCTCGGAAACGGTGGGCAAGTATCTCAAGGAAGTTACGAAGCTCGCCGACGACATGCGCGAGGAGACCGAAAGAATGAATGCGATGGTTCGCGACCGCGTCTATCAGCTGGCTAGCGATCCGACGCTGCCAATCGTGGCGCCTAAGGCGATGGAGCCCGTGCCGGCGATCGACTTTTCTCCACTTCAAACCGCGCTGACGAGGCTTGAGCGGGTTTCCAAGGCCTATGACTCGGCTGCTGCGCGCGCACTGGGTTCGCCGAAGCTGAACGCCGCAGCGCTCGCGTCACTCGACAGAACCCTGATACGCACTGAACGTGCGCTCACTGCTGAAGCAGGCTTGCCGCGAAGGTCGTGGTTCCGCCATCTGATCTACGCGCCCGGATATTACACGGGCTACGGGGTGAAGACGCTTCCGGGTGTAAGAGAAGCAATCGAGCAGCGCGACTGGCAGGAGATGAAGGCGCAGCTCGCGGTCATCGCCAGAGCGCTCGATGCGATGTCGGCCGAGATAGAGAATGCCACGAAGCAGCTCGGAGCAGCCTCGTGAAACGTGCCTCGGGCCTGCTTCTATTCGCTCTGGCGGCCTGTGCGCCTCGCGCCACTGTTGTCCCGGGGTCGGCCGCCGGCTATGACATTCTCATTACGAATGCGCGGATTGTAGACGGGACAGGCAATCCATGGTATCGGGGGAGCGTGGCGACGCGCGGTGATCGAATCGCGTACGTCGGGCCGTCGCTGCCAGGCCTGACTGGAAAGCGAGTTATCGATGCAAAGGATCATGTCGTAGCACCAGGCTTCATCGATATGCTCGGACACTCGGAGTCGTCGATACTTCGCGGGCCACATGCGGTGTCGAAGATCACACAGGGCATCACGAGCGAGATCACGGGTGAGGTGAGCTCCGCGTGGCCAAACGTGGCGCTTGGCGATTCGCCAAATCCGCAGCAGCCGTGGAACTCGCTCGACGGGTACTTCCGCGAGCTCGAGCGTCGCGGCACCGCTATCAACCTCGGCACGTACGTCGGGACCAGCTCTGTTCGGCGCGCTGTAATGGGCGGTGTCAATCGTCGTCCGACTCCGGCTGAGATGGCGCAGATGGGCGCGCTGATCGATTCAGCGATGCGCGACGGGGCGATGGGCCTTGGTACGGGGCTGATCTATATCCCGAGCACCTTCTTTTCGACTGACGAGCTCATCGCTCTGACGAAATACGTGGTTCCCTATCGCGGTGGGTACGCGACGCATATGCGCAGCGAGGGTGCCGCTCTTATCGAAGCCGTTCGCGAGACCATCCGCATTGCCGCCGAAGCGGGCACATGGGCCGAGATCAGGCATCTCAAGTCGCGGTGGCTCGCGCAGATGCAGCAGGCGGTCTCGCTGATCGATTCCGCGCGTCGCGCCGGAATCGACGTCACTGCCGACCAGTATCCGTACACGGCCAGCGGAACCAGCCTCACCGCGATGCTCAACACGTGGGTACTGGAAGGCGGCAGTGATTCCCTCGTCGCGCGCCTCAGGGATCCGGCGGTTCGTGCCCGCCTGCGAATAGAGCTGGCCGAGGACAGCGCTGCCGGGATTCGCTCGGCATACGGAACGATGGTGAACGAGGTCAGCGTGGATTCGCTGAAGAAGTATCAGGGAAAGCGATTGCCCGAAATCGCCCGCCTGCGCGGTACGAGCGACGCGTACGAGGCGGCTTTCGACCTTCTGATCGCCGACCGCGGTCGGACGAGCGCTCTCTACTTCGCTTTCAACGAGGACGCTCTACGCTTTGCCATGAAGCAGCCGTGGGTCTCGGTCGGCCAGGACGCGGGTGCGCGCAGTCCCGATTCCACAGGTAAATGGGGCGAGCGCGGGCATCCGCGCGCGTTCGGCACGTTCCCGCGAATACTCGGTCGCTACGTGCGACAGGATTCGGTCATCTCTCTCGAGTTCGCGATTCGAAAAATGACTTCCCTGGCTGCGCAGAGAGTGGGACTCAGCGACCGCGGGCTGCTTAAGCCCGGCATTTTCGCCGATATCACGGTTTTCGATCCGGCGACGATCATCGACAACGCGACGTTCGAGCAGCCGCAACAGCTTTCGACTGGCGTCACGCACGTGATGGTCAACGGGCAGCTGGTGGTCGACGAGGGAAAGGTCACCGCCGCGCTTCCAGGGCGGGCATTGCGCGGCCCTGGATACAGAGTGCGCCGTTAACCGCCGAGAACGCGGAGAACGCGGAGGGCATCTCGCCCGCACAGACCTACAATCGCCCGCCCATTTTTTTCGGTTCTTCACGGATTTCCGGGAATTGGGGGTGACAGGGCAGAACTGAGATGTCATGCTA
>JALYJX010000027.1 GCA_030775065.1 Gemmatimonadota bacterium
ACTCTATTCCGCAACTCTATTCCGCAACTCTATTCCGCAACTCTATTCCGCAACTCTATTCCGCAACTCTATTCCGCAGCCGACACGGCTTGGAAAGACCATTACAACTATACAATGGCTCACCGGAAAACCATTCTGTCCCCAACGGGCGTCAGGTTCTCTCGCGCAAGCTCGATGAGCGACGCGATTCTTTCTCCGGCGTCTGCTCCAGGGTTCGCCGACCGGAAAAAGCGAACGTACGGGTCATCCTGCCGGCTGGCTTCGCCCTGACCGAGCAGCTCACGCGGCATGGTGGGGTTCTCGAGGCGCACGATTCCAGTCGCCGAATCAAACGCCAGTCCTTTGACCCTGCACAGCTCGGCGATCAAACGCCTGTCGGCCGGCGACAGCGGCCTGCCAGGCGTCGGGACGAACTCGCGAAATATCATCGACGTGAGTCGATAACCTTTAACCGTAGAATTAATTGTAAACCACACAAATCGTTCCCTCGGCACCTGACTTCTGCTCATCTCGTAAAACATCTTTCGAATGACGAGGCGCGTTCCCGCGAAAGTCGTTGCACTGCCGTGCGTGTCGGGACGTGCGACGGTATCGCCGGAATAGAAAGCGACGATCGGCTCATCGTCGACGGTCACGCGGATCGTTCGCAGGGTGCTGAACCCGCGCATGCCCTCTCCGTTGAGGTCGTTCGCGAGGATCACCCATTCCTTCTCGTCGAGATCGCGATTGAATTGCGCCGCCGACACGTTCGTGTAGCAGGTCTGGAGAAGCGCAAGCATCTCGCTCCGCTGACGCGACGTCAGACTCGCGACAGTGACCACCGCCATCACATTCCTTTCGTCGGTCAGGCTGTAGTGGTCATCGATGATGCCAACCGGGCGAGAGGCTTCAGACATCAGCAGAGCCCGCTGAGAAAGCACGATTTTCGCCGATTGGTTTCATCGTTTCCTGCTCATCGGCGTGAATGCCGCGCACGAACGACCGGTACACGTGGAATTTCCCCCGCTCTCCGAGCGCCAGGTCAGGAACAATCTCGAGCTCGACGGTAACGCTGTCGCCTACCACTGCCGCAACGTTTCTCTTCACCGAAGCGATCTCATCTTCTGATGGGGGTCTGGCGGGAACGGCCCGCATCACGATGCGGCGCACATCTTCCTGGATCAGCTGATACTGCGCCACCCACGCAATACCGTGATCCCTGAGGGCGTGAGCGAGCACATAGGGATGAAGCAGTGATCCATCCGGCATGGTGAAATAATCCACCACACGTCCCTGAATTCCCCGCAAAGTCGAAAATGGCAGTCCGCAACCGCACACATCGCTTCCCCGGGTTACAACATCGGCAAGGCGGAATCGAATGAAAGGCATCGCGTAAGAATGGAGTGCCGTACCAACCAGCTCGCCCGTCTCGCCAGGTTGAACGGGCTCGTCACCGCTCAGAACTTCGGTGATCACTCCATCGTCGCAGCGATGATACTCACCGCTATCCGCACACTCCCACGCGATTCTGCTGAACTCATGGCTGCCGTACGTGTCGTACACGGGCGCCCGAAAAGCCATGGAGATTCGTCGCGCGGCGTTCTTCGTGAGGACCTCGCCGCCGGAGAGGACGAATTGCGGAGCATGCACAGCTCGTCCGGATTTCGTGATCACTTGGGCGAGTCGTAAGAGAACACCGGCGTAACCGCCGATGACATCCGGCGCGAGATCGTCGAATTGCTGCAGAAGTGACTCCGGCGGCTCGAGGCAGAAAAGCGAACGAGCCCGATAGCGGCCGAAAGCGTTGAATACGACCTCAGCAAACCGGTTTTCGTTGCGGTGCGGCCGGTGATGAAACGTCGCGACAACGACCAGCGAGCCGCTCGTCGCGCCGAAAAGGCGAAGCGTTCGCCGGCGAAGCTCGCCGAGGACACGCTCCTCGATCCATGCGCGCCGAACAGTGAACGGCTCTCCGGTTGATCCGCCTGTAGTGTGCTCTATGAGGGTTGTGGGATTAACGCCCTTCGCCAGCAATTGATCGAGAGGCACGCCGCGCAAGTCGGACTTCGATGTTATGGGAATTCTTTCGAGATCAGAAACCGTTCTGATGTGCCGCGGCATCACGCCCGCCTGATCAAAAAGCCGGCGGTAGTATGGAACGTGTTCATAAGCATGGGCGACGATTCTTCGCAGGCGCCGGTTCTGAAATGCGATGATCTGCGCGCGACTGCCCCGCAAATGACGCCGGAAAGCCAGCATGCTGGAAAAAGCGCTGGGCCAGGCGGCTGCAGGTGTATGCCCCAGGCCTTCGCGCCACGTATCGGGCGAGCGCAACCCGTCAGTCACTTCCCGTGCAGACGAGTGAGCGAAAGACGCGTGTCTTGCCACTCGCATCGGCTTCCAGCTCGCTGACCACATCACAAGTGAACTCGACGTCTCGTCCCAGAACGCCTTTCGCGCGCCTATCGAGATCGTCGATCTCAGCGACGGACGGCATTCGGCGCGGGACTGCCGACATCACTACGCGTCCCGGGGATTCCTGCACGAAACGGTACTGGGCGATCCATCCGACGATGTGCGGCCACACCGCGTCGAGAATGGTCCATGGATGCATGTCACTGCCGTCGGGAAGCCTAAAGCTGTCTATCGTCCTGCCCATGATCTGCCGCAATGTTCCGAACGGACTCCCGCAGGTGCACTGCGTCCTCCCCTGAATGGCAAAATCTCCGAGCTCGAACCGAATGAACGGCATCGCGTACGAATGCAGGTTGGTTGCGATGACGGTTCCGGTCTCGCCTTCGGCGGCGCGCCGTCCGCCGTCGAGAACTTCGACGAGCACGCTGTCAGCGCAAAGATGGTACTCTCCGGTCTCGACGCATTCCGTCGCAATCCTGCCGAACTCGCAGCTGCCGTACGTGTCGTACACGCGGGAGCCAAACGCGCGAGCGATGAGCTGGCGCATCGCCGGCGTCAGAACTTCCGCGCCGGTGAGCGCGAGGCGGGGCCGGATGTCGCGAATGCCGCGGGATTCAACGCGTTCGGCTATGCGCGCCAATATCCCGGGATAACCGCTCACGACTGTCGGAGTCTGGGCACGCAGTTTTTCCACGATGTCGTCCAGAGGAATGAACGCGTTGAAACGCTGAACGTTGTCCGTTCCAGCTTCGCGGATCAGTGCCTTCTTCAGTGCGTTCATCAGGGGGTTTTGACGGCTCGGTGGCGCAAAGCGGTTTCGGGAATGTGCCTTTATCAAGGCGATTCTATCGCCGCGACGCACCCCGAGCGCGCGCAGCTCACGACGCAGAAACACCGCGGAAAGGAGCAGCTCCTCTCGGGGCGTTCGCCGAATGATGAATGGCTCCCCGGTTACGCCGCTCGTGGTGCGCTCGAAGAGTTGCGTTGAGTCGACTCCTCTGGCGAGCAACTGCTCCAATGGTAATGCGCGGATATCACGCTTGCGCGTGATTGGAACTCGATGGAGGTCTGCAGCCGTCCGAATGTCGGAAGGTTTCAGGTCGTGCCGATTGAAGAGGTCGGTGTAGTAAGGCACGCACCTGTATGCGTGCTCGATGACCTGTCGCAGCTTTCGGTGCTGATAATTCTCGATTCGCTCGCGGGTGGCCGAACGGTGGCCGCGAACGGCCAGCGCCGTGAGCACGAGCCGCGACCGCTCGTTCATTGAATCACCTGGGCCTTCCGCGGGTCGATCACCACGTGAACCCCGTGACGGGGACGCAACGTCATGCTCGGAGAAGCTTCGACGTTCGCGCCGTCCGCAAGAACGAATCGAAGGCGAGCGGCGATCGTGGCGAGGCTCAGGATCATTTCTGTCATTGCGAACGACGCGCCAATGCAGACGCGCGGTCCTCCACCAAACGGGAAATAGGCGAACCGCGGGATAGTCTCGAGCGCGCCTCCTCGCCATCGGCCCGGATCGAAGACTTCCGCGTCGGCAAAGTACGCGGGACTGCGATGCATCAGGTACGGCGACATGAGAACACTTGCGCCCGCTGGAATTTCCCAGCCGCCGATCTCCACCGGCTCGAGGGCATCTCTGCTCAGTAGCCACGCGGGCGGGTAGAGTCGCATCGCTTCCTTCACTACCATCTCCGCGTAACAAAGCCGGGGAAGATCGGCGAATGTCGCGCTGCGTCCGGCGAGAACGGAGTCCACTTCGCTCGCGAGAGAATTCGCGGCTGCTGCGTTTTGCGAGAGAAGATACCAGCACCATGTCAGAGCAAGTGCCGGAGTATCGATTCCTCCCAGAAAAAGAGTCACCGCTTCGTCGCGCAGTTGTGTATCGCTCATAGCCGATCCGTCCTCGTACCGCGCGTCCATGAGCACCGACAGCAGGTCGGTCCGCTCAGCGGATTCGGCCCTGCGGCGAGCAATGATCTCGAGAACCGTATCCTCGATGGCGGCAGCGGCCGAGCGGTACGAGCGATTTACAGGCAGGGGAACCCAGTCCGGGGCAAACCGCGAAAGGCCCCGCCTGCCCGCATAGCGGTCCATCGTTGCTTCGAGCGCCCGGCCGAGCGTGCCAGCGCGGTGCGCGACATCGCCGCCAAAAAGTGCAGTGGAAACGATACTTACAGTGAGGGCCTTGAAACGAGAATGTATCTCTTCGGTATCTCCGGGCGGCATCGAATCGAGTAAGGCCGACGTCTGGTGCACAATCACATTCGCATAAGCAGCGATGCGCTCGCGGTGGAACGCCGGCTGCGCCATGCGTCGCTGGCGAAGCCACGAGTCCCCTTCATTGGTCAGCAAGCCATTCCCGAAAATCCGTCGCTGCGCCCGAAGTGGGCGTGATTTCACGAAGCGCGCGCGGTGAGTCACCATTACCTGTTCTATGAGGGACGGATCATTGACGAGAAACGCACGCGTGCGTCCGAAGCGAAGGCTGGCTATCGGACCGTAGTCTCGAGCCACCCGGGCGAGGAATTCCAGCGGAGCATCCGCAAAGTCGCGCAGATTGCCGGTCAGGATCCGGCCCGGTGGACCCGGAGGGCGGGACACGCCACTCAAGCAGCAGCCCCAGACGTCTGCGTCGAGCCGCTCTCATCGGCTGCCGATCCGAGAGATCCGAGCTCCGGGAGCTTTTTTCCGGGAACCGCCCGCTGCCAATAGATGCTCCGAAATGGGAAACGGAGGAACGAATACTCACCGATCGTTTCCAGACCCGAACGCGTAAGAATCACCCACGCCGTGTAGTTCTCCGGAGCGACAAGGGCGACGCTTCGCTTGAACCCTTCCTTCTGGTTCGTGCGCGCGGTGTATGAATTTCGCGCCATGTAGAGGCCGTATCCTCTGTACTCCGGGAGTGTGTATGCGTCGTAACTATAGATGTCACCCGGCTCGAGGCTGAGAACGCGTCCCAGGTACGGAACAGCTACCGCCTGCGTAGCGGTCCAGCCGGCATCGATGATTTTCTCGCCGTGCCAGGAAGCGAAACAGCGATGGCCCCGCTCGAGTCGTTGCTCGATTCGTTGTCGTCGGAGGTTCGGCCGGAACCTCAGATATGCGTCGACCTCCTCCGCCTGCAGCAATCGAAATTCGACTTCCAGATGGGCGTTGTACACCGGGATGCGGCGCCCCTGCAGCGGGTACACAAGGCAGAGCATCCGGCGGTAGAGGGTCGTGAGAAGCTTGGCGCCCACCAGACTCGCGTAGCCGGCAGGGTCGAGGCGCCTCCCTTCCGCGAATCGCCACCTTCCGCTCGGACGCCGGATGAGGTGTGCGTCTGTCACGGCGAAATCGCCCGATCTCCGACCTTCACCGCACGTATCGCGACAAAATGAGCAAGGCGTGCTGCAACAGGGTTATCCTGAAACTTCTCCATCCACATTAGTGCCTTTCTGAACAATGCAGTTGTCTGCCTGCCTGCACGGCGCGACAGCGTTTCAAGCACCGGAATCGCAAGGACTCTCGGAGAGAGCATTATCCCGATACAATCGACGATCGCAAACCCGGCACTCGAAACGCAGGCGCGCGCCTGCTGAAACGTAAGCGTGCGGCCGACCGGATACGATACCAGCCCAAGCTGTCGCAGAAAGGAATATGGAAGGGCATTCCGTACCGCTACGAAGGGGTTGGAAAGGTTGTCGACCGTCAGCACGAGCGTTCCATCCGAATCCAGCACACGCCACAGCTCTCGGAGTGCGCGCGGAATGTCAGCCGGATCCTTGAAATGATCGATTGTCGACAGTGACACCACGCTGTCGAAGCTCGAATCGGCGAACGGCAGTTGCCTGATGTCAGCCACGCTCGCGACGATGTCGGGATACTTTGTAGAGGCAGCGGCAGCGGCGTAGGCCGAGACGTCCATGCCACAAACCTGGTTGGCGCGCGACGCAAGCACGGAATAAAGTCCAGCGCTCGCGATTTCATCGAACAGGTCTGTCTTGAGCAGCCTGCCATCACGTCTCGGGGGCAGCCAGCGTGTGATTAGCCCCGCGTTGACTTCGTCGCTGTGCTGACGCCATGAAGGGTGAGGGTTCGCTTCCAGCCACTCTTCGACAACCAGGTCCCATTCGGAGCGGCGCGCGGACATTTCGACTGCCTGAGTGGCTACGTGCGTCTCTTTATGCGAAAGTTGCGGAAACCGGATACAAGGCCTATGCCGCTGGGTCGTGTGTCCCGAAACTTTCTCGCAACCTGTCCGAGATTTCGCCGACGGTTGCGCGCACGCGGACTGCATCGATCACGAGCTCCACGATGTTCGACTCCTGCCTTTCGGAGGACGCGAGCCTGTCCGCTCCGGCTCTGAGAGCGACAAGCGCGCTGTCGACGGCGGCCTGGTCGCGCCGTTTTCTCACTTCAGCGAGCGAAGCCGCCTGGTCAGCTTCGAGACTCGTGTAGTCCGGAGCGGGCACGGGGAGCTCGGGAGCCTCATCGGTGAACCGGTTGACTCCGACGACCAGTGTCGCGCCACTCTCCACGCGCAGCTGATGCTCGTAAGCACTGCGGGCGATCTCCTCCTGAAAGAACCCACTCGCTATCGCCGCCTCTGCACCGCCAAGGCCATCGGATCGCGCAATCAGCTCGAGAGCTCGCTTCTCCACTTCATCGGTGAGGGCCTCGATGTAATAGCTGCCGCCGAGCGGGTCGGCAGTGTTCGGAACCCCCGACTCGTACGCGATGATTTGCTGCGTTCGTAATGCGAGCGTCGCCGCTTCGGCTGTTGGCAGCGCCAGCGCCTCGTCGAATCCATTCGTGTGGAGCGACTGCGTTCCGCCGAGGGTGGCCGCGAGCGCCTGGATAGCGACCCGAACGACGTTGTTCAGCGGCTGCTGCGCAGTCAGCGTGACGCCCCCGGTCTGCACGTGAAACCGCATGCGGCAGCTTGCGTCAGCAGCTCCAAAACGGTCCTTCATTATGCGCGCGTACATCCGGCGGGCGGCGCGGAATTTCGCGATCTCCTCGAACAGATCGTTGTGAGCGGCAAAGAAGAAGGACAGTCGCGGGGCGAACTCGTCTACCTTCAAGCCTGCCGCGATTGCCCGGGAGACATACTCGATCGTGTTGGCCAGCGTGAATCCGAGCTCCTGCACCGCGGTTGCTCCGGCTTCGCGAATGTGGTAGCCGGAAATCGAAATTGGATTCCATCCCGGGAGCTCCGCCGCAGAGAATCGGAATACCTCGGCGATGAGCCGGAGGCTTGGCTCGGGCGGATAGATGTATGTGCCGCGTGCGATGTACTCCTTCAGGATATCGTTCTGAATCGTTCCGCTGAGCCGCTCTCTCGGGATCCCCCGCTCTTCGGCGACGACTATGTACATCGCCAGAAGCGTGGCGGCAGTCGCATTGATCGTCATCGAAGTCGACACGCGCGCGAGATCGATCTCGTCGAGCAATACGTGCATGTCCTCGACCGTGTCGATGGCGACTCCGGCACGACCTACTTCGCCGTATGCCCGCGGGGAATCGGAATCGAGCCCCATCTGCGTCGGCAGGTCGAAGGCTACCGAAAGACCGGTCTGGCCGGCTGCGAGAAGATGGCGGAAGCGCCCGTTCGTCTCGCGGGCCGTTCCGAATCCGGCGTACTGCCGCATGGTCCACAGGCGGCCGCGGTACATGTCGGGCTGAATCCCGCGCGTGAACGGAAAAACGCCCGGATCTCCGAGCGTAATCGCGTAGTCCCGAGGGGGCTCCTCAGGACGGTAGACCGCATCGAGCGGAATTCCCGACGGAGAGCCTTTCTCGGCGGGCTCGCCGCCGCGCGTCATCGGGTTGCTAGAGGCCGCTTTTCCGCCACCGCTCCGCCGAGCATCGCCTGCGCAATCTCGACGTCTGACTTGCTGCCGATGTACAGCGGAGTTCGCTGGTGAAGATCCGTCGGGTCGAGGTCGAGAATCCGCTGCGTCCCATCGATCGCAGCTCCTCCGGCCTGCTCGACGATGAATGAGAGGGGATTCGCCTCGTAGAGGAGTCTCAGCTTTCCGCGAGGGCTCTTCTGGTTCGCCGGATACGCGAACACGCCGCCGCCAAGGAGATTGCGATGGAAATCGGCGACCAGCGAGCCTACGTAGCGCACGCTCATCGGCTTGCGCTCGCCGTCGAGACCGCGGTAGCGTCGCATCAACGCTCTTACGTCATCGTCCCAGAGACGCTCATAGGAATCGTTCACAGAGAGATAGCGGCCCGTTTTCGGGGTTCGAATATCGGGATGCGACAGCAGGAATTCGCCGATGGAGGGATCGAGCGTGAAGCCATGGACGCCCTGACCCGTGGTGTACACGAGCATTGTGCTCGAGCCGTAAATCACGTAACCGGCAGCCACCTGCCGGCGGCCCGGCTGAAGCATGTCTTCCATCTCGCCGCGTGTCCCGCGCGTGATCTTTCGAACCACCGAGAAGATCGTTCCGACAGGAACGTTGACGTCGATGTTCGACGAGCCGTCGAGGGGATCGAAAAGGAGGCAGTACTTGCCACAGCGGAATCTTTCAGGAATGCCGATGATCCCCGGCTCTTCCTCTGAAGCCATCGCGCACAATCGACCGCTGTGGTCGACGGCCTTGATGATGATCTCGTTGGCTATGACATCGAGCTTCGCCTGAATCTCTCCCTGGACGTTCATGTCCTCGGTGGCGCCCAGGATATCCGCCAGGCCCGCGCTGCGGACCTTGTTGGCGATCATCTTGGCGGCCAGACCCATGTCGTACAGGATGCCGGAAAGCTCGCCGGTGGCTTCCGGGTGGAGTTTTTCCTGCTCGATGATGAACCGCTCGATGGTGACAACCGATGTGGCAGTATGCTTCACTTGGGCTTCCTCGGCGGGAGGGTGCGAACTGTCTGCGCAAGCCGGCGCGCGGCATACGTTCGCGCATCCACCTCGTAGCGGTTGAGGTGATATCCCCGTCGTATGCTCTCCCAAATGTAACGCAGCGGAAAAGTCCTGCGCTCCCGAAACTGCTCTACGTGCCGAAGCTCGTGCAGGAGCAGCGAAGCGCCAATAGCTGTGCGCGGCCCGAAGAATATCGTACGTCCCAGCGTAATGGCGGCAACGGCGGTCTGCCCGATGACCCAGCCGGCGAGTCGCGGCGCAAGCCCCCCGCGACGAAGCCGCATCTGAGCGAGCTCGGGGTACTCCCGAAGCAGCTCGTCCGGCAGCTGCATCGCCTCACCAATCAGCGTGCTGCCGATGCGGGTGAGATATCCCATCGCTGACCTTCCGCCTCGAGAGTGATGGCACGGCCATCGGTTCTTACGATGATAGTGCCGCGTTGATCCGTACGCACGACTTGCGCCCCTACGCGCCTCAGCGCAGCGAGGACATCAGCGCTCGGGTGACCGTAGATGTTGTCGGCCCCCACGGAGATGATCGCCGCAGATGGCTGAACCGCCGCGAGGAACTCCTCACTGCTGCTCGTCGAGCTGCCATGGTGCCCGACTTTCAGCACGTCCGCAGCAATTTCGTCGCGAGCGTGTTCGAGAAGCCAGCCCTCCTCCGCCTCCTCCGCGTCGCCAACCAGAAGAAATCGCGCAGCACCGTGTCGGATGAGTGTGATGGTGCTCGCTTCATTCGGGTCGACCAGAGAGGCAGTCCACGCAGAATCGGGCGCCAGAAACTCGACAGTAACTCCGTCAACGGCGAACCGATCGCCAGGGTGGACACGCTGCCACCGTACGCCCGCCTCACGCGCGGCGCGCAGTGATCGATCGTATACGCGACTGCCTTGCGGAAAGGCCGCATCCCAGAAAGTTCGCGGCCGAAGAGCCGAGAATACGCTTGCCGCACCGCCGACGTGATCGGAGTGAGCGTGTGAGAGCACAAACGATTCGAGCACGCCCCCGCGTCTCATCACGTACGGGATGATGGTCGAACGCCCAGCGTCGCCCCCTTCCCACATCCTTCCAGCGTCGATGAGCACCCATCGGCCGCGATCCGTCCGCAGCAGAACCGCATCTCCCTGCCCTACGTCCAGCACGTGCATTTCGATCCATCCGGAATATGGCAGATGGATCAGGGGTGCCCAGGCCACTACTGCGAAAGCCATTGCCGATACCACCAGTGGCTTTGCTGGATGTCTCGCAAGAACGGCAACCAGAAGCGCCGCGATTGCGACGCCGCCGGAAACGACTGTGACGAACGCAGGCGTTACCGCAAGCGAGCTTCCCGGGAGAGCGGCCGCGGCGGCCGCGATACCATCGAACACGATCATCAGAGGATGCGCGGCTGCAGCAAAAAACCCTGCAATGACCGGAAGAGGCGCGAACAGGAGGGCAAGAAACAGAGTCGGCTGGAGCACGGCAATCACCGGACCGGCGGCAAGATTCGCGAGGGGCGCAACGACACTCAGTCGTCCGAAGTACCACGCGACGAGCGGAGCGCTGACGATGCTCGCGACCACGGATGTCAGCAGCTCGCGGCCGATTGTGAGACGAACACCCGAGAGCCGCGGCGCGAGGAAGCGACGAGCCAGAACCCCGCTGGCGATCAGGCCGGCGATTCCAACGACACTGAGCTGGTAGCCAAGATCGAGAACCGTTCGGGGCTGCACGAGTGGAACGAGCGCACCGACTGCCCACGACGCCCACGGCGATGTAGGACGCTGCCAGGCGGCGGATGCGGCGGCCATTCCAAGCATTGCGGCGGAGCGTACCGCAGGCGGCGGCGCGCCGATTACAGCGACGTAGATGACGATGACGATGATAGAGACCAACGCGGCCAGCGAGGGTGGGAACCGCGCAAGACGAAGGAGCAGCAGCAGTGCGCCGGCGATGATGGCGACGTGCAGCCCGGAAATGGAAAGCATGTGGATTATTCCGGCGCGCGCATAGCGATCGCGCATCTCCGGAGGTATCTCGTGCTGGTCGGCGATGAGAAGAGCCTTCGCCATTTTCGCGTCGCGGCCAAACACGTCGTCGATCGACTCCGACGCGCGGGCGCGCGCCCGACCGAGAGTCGTAGCCTCGAGTCGCTCCGACTCGGCTGCCCGCTCCTGGCGCGTGAGGCGTTTCGCCGGAACTGCCGACAGCAATGCGATGACGGTGCCGCCCACCGTGAGCAGACCGATTGCTCCGAGCGTAGCATCGCGCCGATGCACGCCGTACATCGCGCAACAGATTCCACCCGCGACCGCCAGAATCGCGGCGCCGGAGAAGCCGGCGAGAAGTCCGGCTACGAACGAGAGATACGCCGATGTGATGAGCGGCAGGAGGCGCTTCCAGGAGCTTGCCGCTCGACTGTACCTGCCACAACGCGGAATGCGCGAACCCGCGCATTCCGCGAATGTACTTTAGACCGCCATGGGCAGGGCGGCTCTCTCCTGTACCGGCACGCCAGTAAACGTCGAGCCAGTGGTCCCGGTGAGCTCGACCGTTGCGTAGCTGCCGATCATGCTCTGCTCGCCGGGAATTATCACGGTCTTGAAATCGCGCGTCCGGGCCTGCAGCAACCCTCCGCGCCGCGCCTCCTTTTCGATCAACACCTCACGCCGCTGTCCGAGCTGCCGGAGGTTGCGACCTCTGACCCCGAAGCGCACCGTGTCGATGAGGCGGGCGAGTCGCTCGCTTGCAACTTCATCCGGTACGGTCTCGCTGGGAGGAAAACGCGTTGCCGGAGTGCCGTCGCGGAGTGAGAACTTGAACGTGAAGGCATCCTCAAAGCCCACTTCGCGCACCGCGCTCAGCGTTGCCTCGAAGTCGTTGTCCGTTTCGCCCGGGAATCCGACGATCACATCCGTCGTCAGTGCCAGACCGGGAATAGCAGCGCGCAGACGCGCGACGCACTCGAGATATTTCTCCCGCGTATAGCGACGGAGCATCCGCTTCAGCACCATCGAGGAACCGGATTGCATCGGGAGATGAACGTGCTCGCACACGGCATCGGTGTCAGCCATCGCGGCTACCACGCGGTCGCTGAAATCATTGGGGTGAGGACTCGTGAAGCGAAGTCGTCTCAGCCCCGCAACCTCCCCGACCGCACGCAGCAGATCGGCGAAGTCGTGCCTGCCGTCGTTGTATGAATTCACGGTCTGACCGAGGAGAACAACTTCCGTCATCCCTTCCGCGACCACCGTTTCCGTCTCGCGAACCACATCCTCGAGTCTGCGACTCCGCTCCGGGCCGCGTGTCGTCGGTACAATGCAGTATGTGCATCGGTAATCGCACCCGCGCTGTACGGGAATCCAGGCCTTCACGCTATCGAAGCGGCGCGCCGAGAAATCCTCGTAGTGCTCCTCCAGATCGAAGTCCGTGGAGCTCGTGCGTGCACCCCGCCGCGCGTTCTCGATAAGCAGGGGCAGCGCGCGATAACCATCCGGGCCGATGACCAGACTCACATGGCTCGCCCGCTCGAGGATCTGCGGGCCAAGCCGCTGAGCCATGCAGCCGGTTACGCCGAGCACGGCCCCGCGCTTCATCCTGCTCTTCATCTCGCCAAGCCTGCCAATCACACGCTGTTCGGCGTGCTCGCGGATGGCGCAAGTGTTGACGAGAATGACGTCGGCGGTTTCAGGTGCCTCAACCTGCCGGTAGCCGGACGCAGCCAGCTTTCCAAGCATGAGCTCGGAGTCGCTGACATTCATCTGGCACCCGTAGGTCTCGATGTAAACGGTGGATTCGGCCGTCGGCTTCATGCTTCCAAACTATCAGCGGTCGCGGCGCTAAGCCTCGCGTTTCTGAGGAAGAGTTTCGCGGGAAACCGATCACGTCGGCGTATTCCGGTACTCGCTATATCGACCGAAAGATGATCTTCCGTCAGCCCTTCCTGCGCCGAAATCGCCACGATATCGGCGATACCTCCCGCACGTAATGCGCTGTAGCTTCCGGACTTACGCCTGCTGATCTCACGTAATTCCGAGCGCCTGCGATCGACGTCGGCCGATCCGACCTGCCCTCGGAGCCGTGACGCCGCCGCGCCCGGACGCGCCGAGTAGCGGAAGACGTGCAGCGAGGTGAATGGGAGTCGCTCGATAAGTGCGCGAGTCTGAAGATGGTCCTCTTCGGTTTCCCCCGGAAAGCCGCAGATCACATCGGCCCCCAGGCCGAATACGTCTCGCGCGCCGACAATGCGCTCGATGCGGGCTTCGTAGGTCCTCGCTGTATACCAGTGGCGGCCCATTCGCTTGAGCACGCGATCAGACCCCGACTGCAGCGGCGCGTGCAGGTACGGCGCCAATCGGGCAGGCTCCGCCAGGAGCTCGAGAAGACGGTCGTCGACTTCAGTTGCCTCGAGCGAGGACAAGCGAAATCGAACAAGCGGGATGGCCTTGATGAGCGCCTCGACGAGGAGGGAGAGTGAGCTCCCTGTGTCTGCCCCGTACGAGCCGATATGAATTCCAGTCAGAACTATCTCAGGATGCGACTCGGCGAGAGCGTGGGCTTCGGTCACGAGCTCGTGCAGCGGTCGCGAGCAATTGGATCCTCGCGCCAGCGTCGTCGCGCAGAACGTGCAATGCTCGTCGCACCCGTCCTGTATTCGGAGCAGCGCACGCGCCCCCGTCTGCGCCCATGCAACACTCGACGATGGCACGCTTTGCAACCCGATAGTCGCTGCAATCAGGTTCAGATCTGCGCCAACGACCGTATCCGATACTGTCGGGAGAGTTCGGAGCGGCGCGACGCGCTCGTCGCGACTCGATAGTCCTGGTCCGCATCCCATTACAAGCGTCCGCAGCGAAGGGTTCAAGCGCGCAGCTCGCCTGACTCCTTTCCGAAGCTCAGCCTCGGCCGCGGCCGTAACGGAGCAGCTGTTGAAGATCGCTACGTCCGCGTCTTCGGCCTCGCCGACCTCCCGAGCTCCGGCTGAAAGCAGCATCGCACGAACCGCCTCGCTGTCGTACTGATTGGCGCGACAGCCGTATGTTCGCAGCAGAAACTTCATGCAGTCGCCGAAGCGGCCGTGACAGCCGGACGCTGAGAGCTGCTCACGTCGCTCGCTTCGGAGTCCGGGCGTCCTGGCGGCCGCAGTGGAAGCTGAACATAAAATGAGCTTCCCTCCCCCTCTCGACTCTTCACCCAGATCATTCCGCTGTGCAGATCGACAACGAGCTTGCAGAAAGTCAGTCCCAGCCCGGAGCTTCGCACCCGTGGCGCCTGCGAGCCCGCCATCTGGCCGAATTTTCTGAAGATCAGCTCATGGTACTCGGGCGGAATTCCGGGACCGTTATCCGTCACCGTGAACAGGACGCCATCGGGCGTCTTCCGCGCGCTCAATGACAGCGTGATCGCACTCGATGAGTGGGTGACCGCATTCTGAATGAGATTCCAGAACACCCGCTTCAATAACGCCTTGTCGGCCTCGAATACCGGCGTGTCGTCGTCCACATTGAGGGACGCCTTCGTGCCTTCCTGCAAAAAGCGGTGACTCCACTCATGCAGAAGCTCGGCGAGCAGTGCCGCCGGTGCAATCGGGGTGTAGCTCAGACTTATCGCGGCCTCTTCGATTCGGGCGACTTCGAGTATGTCCTCGATCAGAGCGAGCAGGTCTTCAGATTTCTCCTCGGCGTCGCCAATGGCCCGTCGCTGCGAATCGCTCAGAGGCCCGAAGTCGCCGTCACCCAGCATCTCAAGAGTCGCCAGAACCGCAGTAAGCGGGCTCTTCAGGTCGTGCACGATCATCTTCATCAGATCGTCGCGCACTTTCTCCAGCTCGCGCAATTTGCGATAGCTGTTCTCGAGCGCATCCGTGGCGGCCTTCAACTTGAGCAGGCTGCGGACGCGCGCGCCGAGTACGAGACGGTTGTGCGGCTTGGTGAGAAAATCGTCGCCGCCCGCCTCGATTCCCTTTACGCGATCACCAGTGTCGTTGAGGGCGGTGACGAATATCACCGGAATACGCGCTGTTCTGGAGTCGCGCTTGATGCGGCGGCAAACCTCGAACCCCGTTGACCGCGTGTCGACGCCAAGATCGCCGGCCGGCATCGAGACGTCGAGAATGCACAGATCAGGGTTGTGTTCGAAGCATGCTGCGAGCGCGGAGGGACCATCCTCCGCCGCGATGGTGCGATACCCGAGAGTGTTGAGCTGGTCGAACAGGAGCTCTACGTTTGCCGGAACGTCATCAGCCACGAGGATGAGTGGCGAGGAACCTGCGCCCGGCTCGGTCATCGGTTACGGCCGAACGCGCAGGCCGAAGCTGAGAGTGAAAGCGCGCTCGCGGACGGAACCCACCACACCCGTCGCCGCCTCGGCGGAGCGCCAGGCATGCTGCACAGTGACGTCGAACGCCGCGCGGTTTCTCGAGAACTGCGCGCCAAGGCCGCCTGAAACCGAGGTTTCACGCACTTCGCCGCCCGCAGCGAGAAACGGGAGCGTCCGATAGCGGCCGCCGAGGCGTATTAGAACCACTCGCTCCACAATCCGCGGGCCCGTGGCCTCGATTCCCGCGCCCGCGTCCCACGCGTCAACGGCTCTCGCTTCTTCCGAGCCCAGTCCATTCATCGCCGACCATTGGTCTCGCGCCAGCTGCGCACCCAGCGTTGCGCCGCTTATTCCTTCATAGGAGATGCCAATTCCATACCTGTCGGGAACGCTGGCCGAAGCGACGACCGTGTCGCCGGCCTGTGCCTCGAGGTCACCACCTTTGCGTCCGGATATCGCGAAGGCCAGGGCGGAAGTTGGGCGAATGATCGCGCCGGCGGAGATGCCAAACCCCGTATAGCTCAGATTCGACACCTGTTGAACCGGCGTGAATCGCAGACTGTCGGGAAACGTCTGCTGAAACGACAACCGGTTGCGACCAACGAATAGGTGCGCGCCGACGCCGATCTGAAGCAACCGGCTGGGAATCCATCCACCGGCCAGACGCACATCGTTTATCGCTCCGATGCTCGACACGGTCTCCGTCAGAAGCGCCGTTTCCCCCGCGATGTTCTCCTCGCGCGTGGTCGTCGTCGCCCACGAGCGGTCGAGAAGCGTCGAAACCGAGAGGGCAACACTTCCCCGACTAGTCACCGGAAGCGATGCGACCGCCAGCGGAAACCGCGAGACCATCGAGCGCTGCGTCTCACTTCCTGAGGAAAATCGTCGGAACTCGGGCTCGTACTGGAGAAAGAGGAGCGGCTCGGACATCGACGCGATGGAAGCCGGGTTCACCGCCGTCTGCGCATCGAACTGCGCCAAACCTCCCCCTGTTCCCAGCGCTCGTGTGCTGAATTCTCCGGGCGGATAGCCGAAGCCTTGCGTTGTGAGCGCGCCCTGGGCCCGAGCAGAGCCGGTCGTCACGATAGTGAGTCCGGCAAACAGCGACGCAACACGAATCAGGCGCGCGCGAATCATGGTAGGCCTCGAGATTTTCTTGTCGAGTAGCTGATGCGCAGGCGAGGTCGAAGCTCAGGAGCAGCCTCGATCGAAAAGAATCTGGCCTGAACGGGAGCCTGTCCTTCGGTAGTGCTGACGAGAACCAATGCCTGCGGCGTCTGCTCCGCGTCCTGAGAGCGCCACAACGCGATGACCTGCGCCACCTCGAGTGTTTTTAGTCCGCTGTCGGCAGGCGAGATAGTGAGCGTGTCGAGCGTCGTGCCAGCGACGATCTGTGCGGCCCGGGCGATGTCAGTGACGGATTTGGCCGCGAGCGAGACGCTAGCCAGCACGCGAACCGTATCTCCGACCTCGCCGGACCTGTCGGGGCGCTGCGTCAGTAGCAGCGTGGCGCGCACGATCTGAGCGGTGTCGCCGATGAAACTGGGCACATCGAACCGCATGTACACCCGGCGGGCGGGCAGCCCTCCCACGTTCAGCGCCTCGGGCGGACCGGGCGGCGGGCCTTTCACCAGTAGCGTGTAGTCGGAAAGACTGAAGGCGATGGTCGCCTGATTCGTTGGCGTTTTCGACCTGGGCGCGAGAATGAACGGCCTTACCGTGGTGTCCTTGTCGGCGCGGAAATAGAGCTGCGCCCCGCCGCCCGCCTCGACCGAGAAAATCCGGAATTGAATCGAGCCTTGTCCCGAAGCACGCAGGCCGATCCGCAGTCGCTGCCCACGCCTTGCAACGATTGCCGGACCAGGAATTTCGATATTGATCGAATCCTTGAAGTCAGCCGGGGCGAACGTTTTCGAAGCGATGAGACGGTCCGGCGTAAAGAGTGCTGCGACCGCGCTTGTCAGAGTATCCGGAGCGTCAGTGTTGACGTCATAAGCC